>VAXS01000072.1:0-5331 GCA_005883255.1 Actinomycetota bacterium
ATCGGCGGTGAGCTCACTCTGGCCAGGCGCCGGGCGGTGGCGGGAGTGGCGCCCTCGCGGATCGAGCCGATCACCCGGACGCCCGCCGCCCGCAGCGCCGCGCGCAGCTGGTTGGCGGCGAACGCCGCGGGGTGGGACTGGATCGCGGAGCCGTTCGCGTTCGCCAGCCCCCGGTTGAACTCCAGCGCGCTCAGCGGGGCCCCGATGTCGTAGGAGAAGGCGTAGCCGGTGGACGGGACGCCCCGCCGGCGGTCGAAGAAGGACTCGTCGCCGACGATGTCCCCGCGCACGCGGCCGATCCCCGCCCGCGCCACCGCCCGGGCCAGGTCGGAGACGGTGGCACCCGTGCCCCAGGCCCGGCTGACGAAGCCGGCGCTCCCGAAGGTCGGGTCCCCGCCGCCGCGCAGGTACAGGTTGCCGGTGAAGGTCCCGGCGCTCAGCGTCCCGGCGCCCAGCACGGTCGTCGTCAGGCGGCCGGCCGCGCCGAAGCGCAGCAGCGAGACCGACGTGGTGTAGAGCTTCTCGTTGGAGGCGGGGACCCGGGGCGTGTCCGCCCGGCTGGCGAACAGCGTTCGCCCGCTCGGTAGCTCGACCACCATCGCCCCCGAGCGGCTGCCCGCGGCCGCGCTCGAGCGCGACAGCGTGCCGAGCAGCGCGGGGCTCGTGGAAGCCGCCGCCGGCGCCGCGCCCACGGCCAGCAGCGCGAGCGCGATGAGCGCGAGAACCCGTCGCACGAGGGCTGCAACACCTACCAGACGGGCGAGTCGCGGGTCGTGCCCAAACCTGACGCGGGCGTCACCGGGCCGGGCGCCCCGTAGAATGGAGTGGAGATGGGCAAGGTCGTCAAGCTCGAGGCCCAGGGAACGGGTCGGGGCAGGAGCAAGGCGAGCGAGCGCACGCGCTCCCGGGGGCGGCGCCGGCCGCGCTCGAAGACCGCCCTGGTCCTGGGCGGCGGCGGCTTCACGGGCGGCGTGTACGAGATCGGCGCGCTGCGGGCCCTGGACCTGCTCTCGGTCAACCGCACCGTCAACCAGTTCGACGTCTACGTGGGCACCAGCGCCGGCTCGTTCGTGGCCGCCCTGGCCGCCAACGGGATCACGCCGGAGGAGATGATGCGCGTGGTCAACCGCCAGGCGCCCTCCCCGTTCCGCGACGTCAACCTGGACCAGCTCCTGCGCCCCAACTTCGGCGAGTTCCTGGCCAGCGCGGTCAAGTTCCCGTTCCGGGCGGTCAACCTGGCGCGCACGATCGTGGGGGCGGTGGGCCCCCAGTTCTCCGCCGTGGACGTGGTCACCGGCCTGGCCGAGATGCTCCCCTCGGGCCTGTACACGGGCGCGGGGGTGGAGCGCTACGTGCGAACCGTGCTCTCCGACCCCGACCGCGCCGACGACTTCCGCCTGCTGGAGAACGAGCTCTACCTGAGCGCCACCGACCTCGACACCTGCGAGCGCATCGTGCTGGGGGCCGCGGGCTGGGACGACGTGCCGATCTCCCGCGCCGTGCGCGCCTCCACGGCGCTCCCCATGGTCTACAAGCCGGTGGAGATCAAGGACCGCGAGCTGGTGGACGGGGGGATCGTCTCCACCACCAACATCGACATCGCGGTGGAGGCGGGCGCCAAGTTCGTGGTCGTGGTCAACCCGCTGGTCCCGTACGTCAACGACTTCGCCAAGCGCATCCCCACCATCACCGGCTCGCGGGTGCGCCGGGTGTCGGACATGGGGTTCCCCCAGATCGGCTACCAGACGTTCAAGCTGCTGGCCTACCAGCGGCTGCACGAGGTGGCCCGGCGCTGGGAGGAGAAGTACCCCGGCGTGGACATCGTGCTGATCGAGCCCGAGCCCAACGACGAGCTGATGTTCACCACCAGCATCCTCAACTTCGCCTCGCGGGTGGACATCGCCCGTCACGGGTTCCAGTCGGTGACCATCAAGCTGGCGCAGGACTACGAGCACTTCCGCGAGGTGTGCGAGCGCCACGGCATCGAGATTTCCGCCACCCGGGTCCGCAAGGTGGTCAAGCACTTCGCCTCCGAGCGCGAGCGCACGCGCGCCTGGCGCAAGATCCTCGAGCAGACCACCGGCGCCCTGCTGCGCCAGTCGGCCGACGAACGCTGAGCCGCGCAGGATACGCGGCTGCGCCGGCCCAGAGCCGGATGCGGTTAGGCCGCCACTTGGGTGGCCCCGCGCAGCGCCTCCAGCAGCCGCTCGGTGGCCGAGGGTGACTGGATCGTCACCCGGACGTGGTCGGGCTCTCCCACCTCAGAGCCGGGATGGGCGATGATCGCGGCTCGCCGCAGCCGGGCGAACAGCTCCCCGTCCGCCAGCCCAGGCGCCCGCAGCCACAGGAAGTTGGCCTGGCTGGCCGGAGCGTCGACGGGCAGGTCGGCCAGCGCGTCGAGCAGGCGGGCGCGCTGGGTCAGCACCGCCTCGCGCCGCGCCGCCACCTGCGGCCCGCACTTGCGCAGCGCCTCCAGGGCGCCGGCCTGGGCCAGCTCCGAGATCCCCAGCGCCGGCATCAGGGCCTCGATCAGCGGCTCCGAGCCCGGGCCGCCCAGGGCGTATCCGCAGCGCAGGCCCGCCAGCCCGTAGGCCTTCGAGAACGTCCGCAGCACGACCAACCGGGGGAAGTCGTCGAGCAGGGCCAGCGACGCGCCCGGGCGCTCGACGTCGACGAAGTCCACCAGCGCCTCGTCCAGCAGGACCGTCACGTGGTCGGGCAGGCGCTCCAGCAGCGAGCGCAGCGCGCCGGTGTCCAGATAGGCGCCGTTGGGGTCGTTGGGGTTGCACAGCGCCAGCACCCGCGTGCGCTCGCCCACCGCGGCGAAGATGGCGTCGGCGTCGTGGCCGGGCACGGGGACCGGCCGGCCGCCCGCGGCCCGGGCCATCAGCGGGTAGAGCGGATAGGAGGGCCAGGGGGTGACCAGCTCGTCACCCGGGTCCATGAGCTCGCGCGCGGCGGCCTCCAGCAGCCCGCCGGCGCCGTTCCCCACCGCGACGCGCTCGGGCTCGATGCCGTGCCGGCGCGCCAGCTCGCGCCGCAGTTCCACCGCGTGCGGGTCCGTCAGCCGGTTGAGCCCGCGCCGGGCCACGTAGGTGATCGCGGCCACCACGTCCGGATGCGGGAGCTCGTGCCAGGTGGTGGCCGAGAGGTCCAGCGGGTCGATCCGGGCCAGTGCGCGCCGTCGGCGCTCCTCGGCCCGCGCCCGCAGCTCCTGCGAGACCTCCTCGTCGCTCAGGCCCTGGAACTGCCGGTAGTAGTCGAGCAGGCCCACGGCGGGCTACGTGCCCGGCGCGAGCTGGGGCGTGAGGCCGCCGATGAAGAACAGCCAGCCGAAGAAGAGGGTGGCCCCGATGACCGCGGTGACGGCGAACACCCGGCCGATCATCCCGCTGCGCTGGTCGTAGCCCGCCGCGCGGCGCACCAGGATCCACATGAGGTCCAGCCGCCGGAGGACCATCAGCCCGGCGATCAGCGTGAACAGGAGGCCGAGGAAGGCCACGATGATGCCCGCGAACGTGCTGTCGGTGACACCCTCGACCTGGGAGCCGATCCACATCCAGGCCACCGGGAACGGGCCCCAGTAGAGGAGGTTCACGACGACCATCAGCCCCAGGATCCCCAGGGCCATGCCCCGGTCCACCCGCTGGCGCAGCGCGCCGCGAAACCGCGGCAGCGCGCGGTAGCGGATGGGACGGGTGCCCGGGCGCCGGCCGACGAACAGCCCGCCCGTGTCTGTGGGGTCGGTCTTCACGGGGCCTCCTGCCCCAAGTTAGCGAGCTAGGCGTAAAGGGAGTCGAAGATGTCGCTGTACTTGTCGTTGACGACGTTGCGCTTGACCTTGAGCGTGGGCGTGAGCTCGCCGGTCTCCTGGGAGAGGTCGTGGTCGAGGATCGCGAACTTCTTGACCTGCTCGACCTGGGCGTACCCGGCGTTGACCTTGGCCACGACCGCCGCGATCACGTCGCGGACCCTCGGGTCCTTCGACAGCGTGGCCAGGTCCGCCTCCTCCACCGCGGCCTCGGCGGCCAGGGCCGCGGCCTCGTCCGGGTCCAGCGTGATCAGCACCACCGGGTAGGGCCGGCGGTCGCCGTGCATCACGGCCTGCGAGATCCAGCGCGACTGCTTGAGGTCGTTCTCGATCAGCGCCGGGGTGATGTTCTTGCCGCCGGCGGTGATGATGATGTCCTTCTTGCGACCGGTGATCGACACATAGCCGTCCGGGTCGATCGTGGCCAGGTCGCCGGTGTGCAGCCAGCCGTCCTCGATCGCGCCGAAGCTCTTCTCCGCGTCGCGGTGGTAGCCGGAGAAGATGTTGGCCCCCCGGATGAGCAGCTCGCCGTCGTCGGCGATCCGGCACTCCACTCCTGGCAGCGCCCGGCCCACGGTGCCGAACCTGTGGTCCTCGACGGTCGAGTAGGTCGCGACCGTGGCGGTCTCGGTCATCCCGTAGCCCTCCAGCACCGGCACGCCGCAGGCGTAGAAGAACTCGAGGATGTCCTGGGCGATCGGAGCCGCGCCGGTCACCGCCTGACGGACGCGCCCGCCGAAGATCGCGCGCACGTTCTTGAACACCTGGTCGTCCAGCTGGTCGAACGGCTGGCGCAGCTCCGGCGGCACCTCCTGGCCATGGACCTGGAGGTCGCGCACCTTGACGCCCAGCTGCACCATCTGGCGGAACTTCTCCTCGCCCATCTGCTCCTTGATGCTGGGCTCCGCGAGCGTGTAGATCTTCTCGAACACCCGGGGGACCGAAGGGAGGTAGGTGGGCTTGACCTCCCCCAGCTCCGGGACGATCTGCCTGGTGTCGCCGCCGAAGTAGGCGAGCGTCGAGCCCAGGTCGAAGGTGAGCAGCTGGATCAGCAGCGCGTAGGAGTGCGCGAGCGGCAGGTAGAGGTAGATGACCTCGCCGCTCTCCAGCACGCCGATCCCCTCGCACATGTCCAGCACGCTGCGGTAGTTGCCGTGCGTGAGGACGCAGCCCTTCGGCGGCCCGGTGGTGCCCGACGTGTAGATGAACGTGAAGGGATCGTCGGGGCCGACCGCCGACCAGCGCTCCTCCAGCCGGGCGGGCTCGATCCCCCGCCCGCGCTCGCGCAGGTCGTCCAGCGGGATGGCCTCGCCGGTGTCGCCCTCCGGGTCCATCACCACCAGCGCCCGCAGGTGCGGGAGCCGGTCGCGGACCTCCAGGATCTTGGCCAGCTGGGCGGCGTCCTCGCAGATGACGGCCACCGCCTCGGAGTTGCCCGCCACCCACTCGCACTCCGACGGGGAGTTGGTCTGGTAGATCGGGACCACGGTGGCGCCGGCGGCGCTGATCGCGAAGTCGCA
>VAXS01000072.1:5365-6538 GCA_005883255.1 Actinomycetota bacterium
GCAGCAGGTCGGCGATCGTCTTCGACCCCGTCGGCTGGCTGACGGCTGTGGCCTCCATACTCCCTCCCTGTCGGTAGCCGGAGGCGGGATTCTAGTGTGGGGCCCCTGGGCGGGGGCGGCGGGGCGCTAGGCGCGCGCGGCGGCTTCCTGCCGCAGCTCGCCGGCCTGCTCGCGCAGGCTCCCGAGGAAGAGGGTCTTGTCGATCCGACCCTCGAAGATGGGGACGCCCAGCTCCATGCACTTGTCGATGACCTCGCGGCGGTCGAGGCCGGCCTCGCGTGCGAGCTCGGTGGGCGTCAGATGAATCGCCATCGATGGACCCCTCCTCAGGATCGTTGGAGGCCCAAGGTATAGCCGGTCGGGAGGACGGGCTCAAACATTTGCACGGAAAATGCGGGCTTTCAGACCGGGTTCGGGACGTCGATGAAGCGGTGCTCGACGTCGAAGCGCTCGGCCAGCAGCTCGCCCAGCCGGCGCACGCCGAAGGTCTCGGTCCCGTAGTGGCCGGCCGCGACAAAGTGGATGTGGCCCTCGCGGGCGATCGCCATCACCCGCTCGGCGGGCTCGCCGGTGAGGAAGGCGTCCAGGTTGGCGGCCACCGCGTCCTCCACCTGGCCGGCGGCGCCGCCCGAGACGATCCCGATGCTGCGCACCCGGGCGGGCCCGTGCTCGAACACGAGCGGCTCGCGCGCGGTCAGCGTGCGGACGCGGTCGAAGAGCTCGGCGGCCGGGATGCCCTCGCCGGCGAAGCGGCCGACGACCCCGATTGGCTGCCCGTTCAGGTCGAACCCGGGCTCGCGTCGATCGCAGCCCAGTCCTGTCGCGATGAGCGCGTTGTTACCGACTTCCGGGTGGGCGTCCAGCGGCAGGTGGTAGGCGGCCAGGCCGACGTCGGCCTCGAGCAGGAGCTTGAGCCTGGTCGCCATGGCCGGCGTCAGCGCTCGCGGGTCACCGTCCCAGAACAGCCCGTGGTGGACGACGATCAGCTGGACGCCGGCCGCGATTGCCCGCTCGAACAGCTCGCGGTGGGCGGACACGCCGGTGGCCACGGTGCCGACCTCGGCCGCGCCGGGAACCTGTAAGCCGTTGGGCCCATAGTCGCGGAAGCGGGCGGGCTCCAGGAGGCCGTCGAGGTGCTCGAGGATGTCGCGGGCGGCGGTCAGCGGAGCAGAC
>VAXS01000281.1 GCA_005883255.1 Actinomycetota bacterium
AGGCCCACCCGGACGTGTTCAACATCCTGCTGCAGATCCTCGAGGACGGCCGGCTGACCGACGCCCAGGGGCGGACGGTCGACTTCCGGCACGCGATCGTGATCATGACCTCCAACATCGGCGCCTCCGAGATCGCCCGGAACACGCCGCTGGGGTTCGCGGTCTCCGACGACGAGACCGGGATCACCTACGAGGACATGAAGAACCGGATCATGGGCGAGCTCAAGAAGGTGTTCCGGCCCGAGTTCCTCAACCGGATCGACGACGTCATCGTCTTCCACAAGCTGTCGAAGGACGAGATCAAGCAGATCATCGAGCTGCTGCTGCGGCGGATCCGGGAGTCGATGGCCGAGCGCGAGCTGCAGCTCGACCTCTCGGACCCGATGAAGGACCTGCTGGTGGACAGGGGCTGGGACCCGTCGATGGGCGCGCGGCCGCTGCGGCGGGCGATCCAGCGCTTCATCGAGGACCCGCTGGCCGACTTCGTCCTGCGCGAGGAGCCCGAGTCCGGCTCGACCGTGATGGTCGACCCGCCGGCCGACGGCGGGGCCGAGGACCAGATCCGCCTGTCGGTGATCGCCCCCAAGCCCGCGCCCACCCCGGTGGCCGTCGGGGCGGAGGGCGGCGGCGAGGACGCCGAGCCGGACGCGGCGCCGGAGATCCCGGACTCGCCGCCGGCCGACGACGAGCCGGACGACGAGGACTAGCTCCCAGCGCGCGCGTCTTCGCCGCCGACGCGGTGGCGGTGGACGAACAGCGTGCCGTGCCGCTCGCCGGTGAGGCCCAGCTGGGCGATCGCCTCGCGCACCCCGGGGTAGTCCGGGTGGTGGTAGTCGTCGAATGCGACGACGGCGCCGGGCACGAGCGCCGGGCGCCAGGCCTCGAACTCGCGGACGGTGGCCTCGCGCTCGTGCGAGCTGTCCACGAACAGCAGGTCGACCTCCTCGCCGGGGGCGGCGCCGCGCTCGCCGGGCGCGTCCACCAGCTCGATGCGGTCGCGCGTCTTGGCGCCGACCAGCCCGAGGTAGCGCTCGCGCTCGGGCCGGACGACGGGGTCGAAGGCCGTCACCCGCCGGCGCGGGTCGGCCAGGGCCAGGGAGATCGCGGTCCAGGCGGTGCCCGTCCCCAGCTCCGCCACCCGGTGTCGGCCGCGGGCTGATCCGCACCGCCTGTCCGTAGTTCACGCAGCTGGCGGTCGGCGTTCCGGCGCCGTCCTGGCGGACCACGCCGTGGATGAGCACGTCGGTGCCCACCAGGTGCACCTCGATCACGTAGGTGTTGGATGCCGAGATCGTGAACGAGGCGGCCTGGTTGGCCACCAGGGGGCGCACCTGCACGCTTCCGCCTCCGATCGTGCGAGCGTAGTTGATCGGCCCGCCCGAGGTATTGGCGTAGGTGATCGTGGTCACCGGGTTCTCCCGGCTGACCCTGGGGTCGCTGTCGCCGCACGTCGCGGTCAGGCGGCCCAGGCTGCCCATGTCCACGAGCGTGAACGGGACCTCGCTGGCGTTGTCGATGACGTCGGAGGCGCGACCGAAGCTGGAGCCGGCCGGCACCGCCGTGTCGATGAATTTGGCCGGCAGGCGGCCTCGGTTGGGCCCGCGGCCCACCATCGCCACCAGCTTGCCGGCCGCGAGCCCGTTGCTGGCGCTGGCCGACACCGCGCTCTTGCCGTCGACCGCGCCCGCGTTGCGGGCGAAGCTCACGACGGCGGCGGCCGAGCCGGTCATCGCGAACACCAACGCCACCAGCGCGACCACCATCGACGGCGAGGGTCGTGTTATCCGCATGTCTACCTCCCTTTCGTTCGGATCCCCCTGCCCTGCCAACTCCCCGGCGGCGCCAAAGTCGCGGCGCTCTATCCTCCGCTGGCATGCCGGATGTGGAGATCAAGGTCCGCGACGACGGCCCGTACAAGGTCACCGGGCCGGTCCGGCTGATCGACGCCGCGGGCGAGGAGTTCGCGGTGGAGGACGACCGGCCCATCGCCCTGTGCCGCTGCGGGCGGTCGCGGACCAAGCCGTTCTGCGACGCCTCGCACAAGACCGGCTTCGAGTCCTGCCCTCGCGCCAGCGGTCTGCCGGCGCGCGACACCTGATTCGTGCCAACTTCGTCACGGGTGGGCCCCGCGGCGGGATTGCCGTCGGGGGCGGCGCGTAGCCTCGGGCGCCTGTCCCGTCCCGCCTCCATCCACGTCTGCTCCGCCTGCGGCCACTCCTCGCCGAAGTGGTTCGGGCAGTGCCCCGGCTGCGGCGCCTGGAACACGCTGGTCGAGGAGCGGGCGCCCCTGGCCGCCGCCGGGCGCGGCCGGGCGGTGGGCGGGGCGGCGCCGGTGGCGCCGGTCCCGCTGGCCGAGGTCCGAGCGCCGGCGGTGGAGCGGCTCGAGACCGGGATCGGCGAGCTCGATCGCGTCCTGGGCGGAGGGCTGGTGCCGGGCTCGCTGGTCCTCCTCGGCGGGTCGCCCGGCATCGGGAAGTCCACGCTCACCGCGATGGCCCTGGGGCGTCTGACGGCGGCCGGGCGGCGGACGCTCTACGTCACCGGCGAGGAATCGGCCGCCCAGGTGGCCCTGCGCGCCCGCCGGCTGGGCGCTGACGCGCTGCGGGTCCCGGCCGTGGCCGAGACCGACCTGGATGTGGTGG
>VAXS01000101.1 GCA_005883255.1 Actinomycetota bacterium
CACAAGCTGTTCGAGGAGGTCGCGCCCCGCTACGCCGACCGGCCCGGCGGCTACACGCGGATCCTCAAGCTCGGGCCCCGTCGCTCGGACGCGACGGAAATGGTCTATCTCGAGCTCGTCTGACCTCCAAGCTCCTTCTGGAATACGACGGGACTCCCTTCGCGGGCTGGGCGCGGCAGCCCGGGCTGCGGACGGTGCAGGAGGAGGTGGAGCGGGCGCTGGCCACCGTGTTGCGCGAGCCGGCCGAGCTGACCGCCGCTGGGCGCACCGACCGGGGCGTCCACGCCTGGGGGCAGGTGGCCAGCTATGAAGGGCCGCCGGCGCCGTTGCGCAACCTCAATGCCGTGCTCCCCGACTCGATCGCGGCGCTTGGGTGCGAGGAGGCGCCGGACGGCTTCGACGCGCGCCGCGACGCCCGCAGCCGCACCTACTGCTACCGCGTGCTGGCCCGCCCGGCGCCGTCGCCGCTGCGGGCGGGACGGGTCCTGTGGTGGCCGCACCGCATCGACCGCGAGGCCCTCGACGCCTGCGCCCGCGCCCTGCGCGGCACCCACGACTTCACCGCGTTCACGCCCACCCAGACCGAGCACGTGCGTTTCGAGCGCCACGTCTTCGAGGCCCGCTGGGAGGAGCGCGACGGGCTCCTGAGCTTCTGGATCGAGGCCGACGCGTTCATGCGCCACATGAACCGGGTCCTGGTGGCGACCATGCTCGAGGCGGCGGGGGGCCGGCGGTCGGCCGACTCGTTCGCCGCCCTGCTGGAGGGCGCGCCCCGGGCGGCCGCGGGGGCGACCGCGCCCGCCCACGGCCTCTACCTGGCATCCGTGCGCTACACGGGCCCGGACTACCATCAAACTCGACCATGAAGGTCCTGCTCACCAACGACGACGGCATCGAGGCGGCGGGCCTGCAGGCCGCGCGCCGGGCCCTGCTGGAGGTGCCCGACGTCGAGCTGGCGGTCATCGCGCCCGACTCCAACCGCTCCGCGGTGGCCCGGGCGATCACCACCCGCCGCCCGCTGTGGGTGGAGGAGGTGGACTTCGGCGACGGGACCGTGGGCTACGCCACCGACGGCAACCCGGTGGACTGCGTGCGCTTCGCCAAGCTCGGCCTGGTCGCCGGCTTCGAGGCCGAGCTCGTGGTCTCGGGGATCAACCACGGCTCGAACCTGGGCGACGACATCACCTACTCCGGCACCGTGGCCGCCGCGCTGGAGGCGATCGTGCTGGGTATCCCGGGCATCGCGGTCTCCCAGCAGTCGGGCGCCGGCGAGCTGGACTTCCGGATCGGCCGCGAGTTCGACTTCGGCGTGGCCGCCCGGTTCGTGGCCCGCCTGGTGGAGGAGATCGAGACCGTTCCCCTGCCCGAGGGCACGCTGCTGAACATCAATGTCCCGGCCGGGCAGCCCGAGGGCGTGGCCCTGACCAAGCTGGGCAAGCGCATCTACCGCGACAAGCTCACGCTGGAGGACGAGGGCGAGGGCGCCCGGCGCCTGTACCGCATCTACGGGCAGGACATCTCGTTCGAGGACGAGGAGGGCACCGACCTGGCGGCGGTGGCCGCCGGGCGGCTGGCGGTCACGCCCATCCACTTCGACCTCACGGACCGGGCGGGCCTGGACGCGCTGGCGGTGTACGACCTGGCCCGGCTGCTGGCGCCGGCGGCCAGCGAAGTCGAGTGAGCCCCGCCCGGCGTAGGGATCCCGCGGCCCGGGCGGCCGAGCTCCGGCGGGTCATCGAGCACCACAACCACCGCTACTACGTCCTCGACGACCCCGAGATCGGCGACGATGCCTACGACGCGCTGCTCGACGAGCTGCGGGCGCTGGAGGGGGAGCACCCCGAGCTGCGGACGCCCGACTCCCCGACGCAGCGCGTGGGCGGGCGCCCGCTGGAGAAGTTCGAGCACGTCCACCACCTCCAGCCCATGCTGTCGCTGGGCAACGCCCGCGGCGAGGAGGAGCTGCGCGCCTGGGTGGAGCGCATGCGCAACCACCTGGCGCGCGAGGGGATCTCCGAGGCCGAGTTCGACTATGTGTGCGAGCCCAAGATCGACGGGTTGGCGATCTCGCTGGTCTACCGCGACGGGCGGCTGGAGCGGGGCGCCACCCGGGGCGACGGGGAGATCGGCGAGGACGTCACGCAGAACCTGCGCACGATCCGCGCCATCCCCCTGACTCTGGACGATGCGCCGAAGCTGGTCGAGGTGCGCGGCGAGGTCTACATGCCGCTGGCCGGGTTCACCGAGCTCAACGAGCGGCGGGCGGCGGCGGGCGAGCGCACGTTCATGAACCCGCGCAACGCGGCGGCGGGCGCGATCCGCCAGCTCGACCCGGCGATCGCCGCCGACCGGCCCCTCTCGGTGTGGTGCTACGGCGTGGGCGCCACCGAGGGCATCTCCTTCCAGCGCCACTGGGAGGCGCTGGAGTGGCTGCGTGAGCACCGGCTGCCCGTCAACCCGGGGGTCCGGCTGGCGGGCAACGTGGACGAGGTGATGGCGATCTGCCTGGACTGGCAGGAGCGCCGCGACGCCCTCGACTACGAGATCGACGGAGTGGTGGTCAAGGTCAACGACCATGAGCTCCAGCGCCGCCTGGGCGTGGTGGGCCGGGAGCCCCGGGCCGCCGTGGCCTGGAAGTTCCCGCCCACCACGGCGGTCACCAAGCTCAAGCAGGTGGCCTGGAACGTGGGCCGCACCGGCCACCTGGTCCCCTTCGCCGCCCTGGAGCCGGTGGTCGTGGGCGGCGTGACGGTGAAGCTCGCCACCCTGCACAACGAGGAGGACCTGGCGCGCAAGGACGTCCGCGACGGCGACGACGTGATCGTGCTGCGGGCCGGCGACGTCATCCCCCAGGTGATCTCGCCCGCGCCCGACGCCGTCGGGCGGCGCGGCCGCTCCAAGCCTCCCGCTCCCCCAGAGCGCTGCCCCTCGTGCGGCACGCCCACGATCAAGCCGGAGGGGAGCGTGTGGACGATCTGCCCCAACCGCGCCGGCTGCCCGGGCCAGCAGTGGCAGCAGCTCAAGCACTTCGTGTCCAAGGGGGCGATGGACATCGAGGGCCTGGGCGAGGAGCGGGTCTCCCAGCTCATGAACGAGGGCCTGATCCGCAACGCCGCCGACATCTACGAGCTCGACGCCGAGCGCCTGATGGCGCTGGACGGGTTCGCGGAGATCTCCGCCCGCAACCTGGTGGCGGCGATCGAGGCCTCCAAGGACGTGCCGTTCTTCCGGGTGCTCTACGCCCTGGGGATCGAGAGCGTGGGCTACGTCAACGCCCGCAACCTGGCCCAGCGCTTCCGCTCGATCGACGCGCTCATGGCGGCCTCGCCCGAAGAGGTCGCGCAGACGCCGGGGATCGGCCCGGTGGTGGCCGACATCGTGGCGGAGGCGCTCCGCGACGAGGCGATGGTGGAGTTGGTGGGCCGGCTCCGGGCGGCCGGCCTGAACTTCGAGCAGGAGGGGCCGCCCCCCGGCGAGGGCCCGCTGGCGGGCAGGACGTTCGTGCTCACCGGCAGCCTGCCCACGCTTACCCGCGAGGAGGCCACGCAGCGGATCCTGTCCGCCGGCGGTCGCGTGACCTCGTCGGTCTCCCGCAACACGGACTACGTGGTGGCCGGCGACTCGCCCGGCTCCAAGCTGGAGAAGGCCGAGCGGCTGGGGATCGAGGTGGTCGACGAGGCCGGCCTGCTGGCGCTGCTGGCCTAGAATCGGCCGATGCGCATGCCGGTCGCGCTGCTCGTCGCCGGGGCCGCGGCATTGGCCCTCGCGATTCCCGGGCTTTCGCCCGCGGCCACGCCGCTGCCCCACTGCCCGCAGACGCCGCGCGCCGACCACTGCGTGGGCACCGCGGGTCCGGACAGCATCGCCACGCTGGGCGGGAACGACACCGTCCTGGCCCTGGGCGGCGCCGACACGGTGGACGGAGGCGCGGGGAACGACGTCCTCAGCGGGTTCGACGGCGCCGACACGCTGATCGGCGGGACCGGCGACGACAGGCTGTTCGGCGCGACCGGCAACGACGCGCTGCGGGGGGACAGCGGCAACGACCAGCTCCACGGCGACCAGGGCAACGACACCCTGGCCGGCGGCATCGGGAACGACCAGCTGGACGGCGGCGCGGGGGCCGACGTGCTCGGCGGCGGAGGCGGTCGCGACGTCCTGCTCGGGAAGGACGGGGCCGACCGGCTGGACGGCGGCGCGGGGAACGACAAGCTCGACGGCGGCGCCGGCAACGACCGGCTGATCGGCGGCCTGGGCGCCAACGTGCTCAGTGGCGGGTCGGGCGCCGACACCCTCACTGGCGGGCCCCGCGACGACACCCTGAACGGAGGCTCGGGCCGCGATCGCATCAACGGCGGACCCGGGAGCGACACTGTCTTCGCCCGCGACGGCGAGCACGACGTGGTCAACTGCGGCGGCGGCTTCGATACCGCCTATCTGGACCGCGGCGACAGCGCGGTCGGCTGCGAGAGCGTCTTCAGGGTGTAGCGCTCAACGCCGCTTGCCGCGCCCGGGCGAGCGGGGACGGGGCGGATTGGCCTTCCGCTCCTCCGGAGTCATCTGGCGGATGACCAGCGAGCCGTCCTCCACCTGCTCCTGGATCTGGGCCAGCTTCTCCTTGCGTCGCTGCTCAGCGCGTTGCTGTTGCGTCTTCATGCTCGTCAAGGGTACCGGGGGGTCCGGCACCTGCTAGCGTGCCCGCCGCCTCGGAGGACCCAAACGCGGAGGAAACATGGCGACAGGCACGGTTAAGTGGTTCAACGACGACAAGGGATTCGGGTTCATCACGCCCGACGAGAGCGGGAAGGACCTGTTCGTCCACTATTCCGGCATCGCCACCGAGGGGTTCCGCTCGCTCCCCGA
>VAXS01000102.1 GCA_005883255.1 Actinomycetota bacterium
GGGGACCTCGACCGGAGTCCGCGACATCCCCGCCGCGTAGTCCAGCACCAGCTTCTCGGTGTCGGAGAAGCGATCGCTGGCGCGGTAATCGAGCAGGTCGCGCAGCTCGTCGTCCGTGATGCCCTCCGCTCGCGCCAGCGCCGACCCGAAGTCCAGGCACCACTCGCAGCCCACCAGCTGGGAAGCCTTGAGCTCGCCCAGCGCCTTGAGCCGGAACGGCACCCGGTTCGCCTTGTCGGTCGCCTGCTCGAACGCGCCGTAGCCCATGAGCAGCAGGGGATGGTGGGCGAGCACGCGGATGGGCTCCACCGTGCTCCCGACCAGCTTCCGCGTGGCCCGGAACGAGTAGCGGACGATCGGGTTCCAGCTGCGTCGCACTCCCGGGACCCGTGCGCCGCCGTCGGCGGGCGCCGCCGCCGACCGCGAGACGCCCATCCGGGAGCGCAGGAGGCCCAGGATCGCGACCGGCCCGGCGACCGTGGAGAGCAGCGTCACGACGTTGGCCACCTGGTCGGCGGTGCCGGAGGGCTCGCCCACGTCGGTGAGGTGCCAGATCGTGTGCGGGACGGCGTACAGGAGCCAGGCGACCGAGGCCGCGACCACCAGCGGCCGGCGCATCCAGGCGGCGGCCAGCAACATGAGCGCGCCGGTGGCGACGAACAGCGCGCCGAAGTCGATCACCAGGTGCTGGTCATACGGGCCGATCTGGGCGATCCAGCCCTGCCCGGTGGGGAACTGGTCGTAGAAGTTGCGGGATGCCACCAGCGCCCACAGTCCGATGGCGGCCTGGGGCGTCCCCAGGGCCACCAGCAGGACGCGGATGGCGGTGCGGTGTCGGGTGATCCCCTCGTCGACGGCGATCATGGTGCGACCTCCTCTCGAGTCGTCTCCTCGGCGATTCCCCAGCCGGCCAGCAGCCCCAGCGCGCCCTCCACCCAGGCCTCGACCAGCCGGTCCTCGTCGACGCCGGCCGGCCCCTGCCCGAACAGGGTGACCATCACCGGGTGCAGGATCAGCGAGCCGAAGAGCGCCACCATTCGGGCGTCCGTGTCGCCCTCGGGCACGCCGTGGTGGGCGCAGCGCGCGCTCCACCAGCGCCGGGCGCGCTCCCAGCCGGCGTTGACGAGGCGCTCGCGGAACTCGTCGCGCAGCTCGGGGAAGCGGTCCCCCTCCTTCATCACGACGCGCACGAGCTGCTGCTGGGCGCCGATCTCCTGGAGGGTGAAGCGGGCGCTCAGCGTCAACTCCGTGCGCAGATCGGCGAAGGGCACGACTGCCAGCAGCGCGTCGCCCTGCTCGAAGGAGCGGGTGCGCTGCTCCATGGCCGCCTCCAGCACCGCCGCCTTGCTGGGGAAGTGCTTGTAGAGCGCGCCCGAGCGGGGCGAGAGGCCGGCGGCGGCCTCGATGTCGCCCACCGAAGTGCCCCGGTAGCCGTGCTCGGCGAACAGCCGCAGCGCGGCGGCCACGATGCGCTCGCGTGTCGAAAGCTCGCTCGCCATCGCCGGCAATCGAACGATTGCCGAATGTAATCACATGATTACCGCCCCTGCCAGCGCGGGGGCCGCTTCTCGCCGAAGGCGCGGACGCCCTCGCGGAAGTCCTCGGAGACGAAGCAGGCGCGACGCAGCTCCACCAGCTCGCGTTCGACGTCCTGCGGCAGCGCGCTCCGGGCGGTCAGCAGCTCCCGGATCACGCGCTTGTTCCCGGCCAGCGACAGCGGCGCGTTGGCGGCGATCTCGCGGGCCAGCTCCAGGGCGGCCTCCGAGAGCTCCTCCGGCCCGACCACCTCGTTCACCAGCCCCCACTCCAGCGCGCGCTCGACGGGCACGTTGCGTCCCACCAGGAACAGCTCGGCGGTTCGCGCGGCGCCCACCACGTCCAGGAACTTCTGGATCCCCGTGTGCGAGTAGACCAGCCCCAGCTTGGCCGGCGGCATCCCCACCCGAATCCCCGCGGCCGCGATGCGCAGGTCGCAGGCCAGCGCCACCTCCAGCCCCCCGCCGATCGCGTGGCCGGAGAGCGCGGCCACCACCGGGTACGGGTAGCGCTCCAGCGCCTCGATGGCGGCGGCGAACGGATGGGCCACCAGCTTCTCGGCCTCCTGGGCGAACGTCTCCTCGGGCATGTCGCCGATGTCGTAGCCGGCCGAGAACATCGTCCCGGCGCCGGTGAGGATCAGGCACCGGGCGTCCAGCTCGCCCAGGGCGCCCGTCAGGCCGTCGAGGATCGCGTGGTCGAGCGCGTTGCGCTTGGGCTGGTTGTCGATCGTCAGCCGGGCGACGTGCTCGGCCGGCTCGTCGAGCAGCAGCTTGCCGCCGGCCAGCTGCCGGACGCCGTCCACGTCAGTCCAGGACGACGAGCGCGTCGCCCTCGTTCACCGCCTGCCCCTCCTCGATGAGGATCTCCTTGACGGTCCCGTCGTCCTCGGCCTCCACCGGCATCTCCATCTTCATCGACTCGAGGATCACCACGGTGTCGCCCTCGGAGACGCTGTCGCCGATCTCGACCTCGACCTTCCACACCGTGCCGGTGATGTGCGCCTCGACCTCGGGCAAGCGGACCTCCTCGAATCGCGGACGGCGGGCACAATAGCCGCCCCCGCCGATGGCCCACCCCCGTCCCGACACCGTCGCGATCGTCTCCGCCTACCGCGAGTCCGAGCGGCTCCCGGCCACGCTGCGTGGGGTGCGGGAGGCCTTCCCCGGGGCCCGGATCCTGGTGGCCGACGACGGCTCGCGCGACGCCACCGGGCACGTGGCGCTGCAGGAGGGCGCCGAGCTGGTGCGGGCTCCGCTCACCGTGGGGAAGGGCGGGGCGATGACGCTGGCCGCCGAGCGGGTCCTGGCGCTGGCCCTGGAGCCCGACGCGCCGGTGTTCGTGCTGTGCGATGGCGACCTGGGGGAGAGCGCCAGCCGGCTGCGGCCGCTGGCCGACGCGGTGCGCGCAGGCCGGCTCGACCTGGCCATCGCCCGGTTCCAGACGAAGGTGGGCGGCGGCTTCGGGTTCGCCGTCGGCTTCTCCCGCTGGGCCACGCGCCGGCTGGCCGGCCTGGAGCTGGAGGCGCCGATCTCCGGCCAGCGGGCGCTGCGCGGCGAGCTGCTCCCGGTCGTCGTCCCCTTCGCTCCCCGCTTCGGCATGGAGACCGCGATGAACGTCGACGCCGCCCGGGCCGGGTTCCGGGTGGGGGAGATCGAGCTCGACCTCTCCCACCGGGCCACCGGCCGGACGCCGCGCGGGTTCGTGCACCGCGCGCGCCAGCTCCGCGACTTCGCCGCGGTGTACCTGTCCCGGCGCTAGTAGGACACCCGTGATGTCCTAGCGACCCTCGAGTCGCAGCGCCGCCGTCCGGAAGGCGGCCAGGGCCGGCTTGCTCACGATGGTCCCGTCCGGCTCCAGCCGGCGCAGGCCCGAGTAGTCGAAGGCGTTGGCCGACCCCAGCGGCGGCGAGAGCCAGTCGAACCAGAAGACCTGGGCGATCCGGTAGCGGACCCGCACCCGGGCCAGCGCCGGCAGCGCCTGGGCGATCCGCTGGGCCTGCCCGCGCTCGGTGGTGGTGAGGAAGCCGTCGCTCTCGCGGACCCGCCCGCGGCCCGACGACCAGGAGAGCTCGCCCACCAGGATCGGCTTGCGCGCGTCGTGGTAGCGCGCCATCGTGCCCCGGTTGAGCTGGACGATCCGGACCACGTTCGACACCAGCGACGTGTACGGGTGCACCGCCGCCACGTCGAACCAGCGCCGGCCGCCGGCGCGGTAGATCTTCCCCAGGTCGACCCAGGAGAGGTTGGGCAGGCCGGCCAGGACGACGAGCGCACCGGGGTCGGCGGCCTTGATCGCCCGGTGGGCGGCCCGCAGCAGCGTCACGTACGCGCGGGCGAAGGGCTGGATCGACCAGTAGCCGCGCAGGCTGGGCTCGTTCCAGACCTGCCACTCGCGGATGGTCAGCGGCCTCAGCTCGGGGTGCGCGCTCCAGAACGCGCCGCCCGGGCCGTAGCGCCGCACCAGCGCGGTGAGGATCGCGGCGTAGTCGCTCGGCCGCCGGGGTGGCGAGTAGGCGTCGCCGGCCCGCAGGCGCGCCCACCGCGGGGTGCCGACCACGGTGGGCATGACCCGCAGCCCCCGGGCGGCCGCGTCGCCCACCACCCGGTCCAGCAGCGAGAAGTCGGTGGCGGTCCGAGTGGGCTGCAGCTCGTTCCAGAAGGCCGGCACCCGCAGCGACTCCACCCCGTCGGCCGCCATCAGCCCCATCTCGGAGCTCAGGTCGACCGGGGGGGAGAACGCCGGCCCGCGCACGTTCATCCCCACCCAGCCGGCGGGAACCCGGGCCACCGCGGCGGCCGGCGAGGCGCCGAGCGTCAGGGCGAGGACGGCAGCGAGTAGGAGGCGGCGCGACATCGGGCGAGTCTAGGAGTGCCAACTATCCTGCCGGCCCGATGTTGCGCCCCGCCGCCGGCCTCCCATGATCCTGGCCATCGACCAGGGCACCACCGGCACCACGTGCCTGGTGTTCGACGCGTCGGCCGAGCTGGTGGGTCGCGCCTACCGCGAGTTCGAGCAGCACTTCCCGCGCCCGGGCTGGGTGGAGCACGACGCGGCGGAGATCTGGGAGGTCTCCCGCGCCGTCGCGGGCGAGGCGCTGGACGACGCCGGCGTGCGGCCGGGCGAGCTCGAGGCGGTGGGCATCGCCAACCAGCGCGAGACCGTCTGCGTGTGGGACCCCGAGACCGGCGAGCCGCTGCACCGCGCGCTCGTGTGGCAGGACCGCCGCACGGCCGAGCGCTGCGACCAGCTGCGCGACGCGGGCCACGAGCCGCTGGTGCGGGAGCGCACCGGCCTGGTGCTCGATCCCTACTTCTCCGGGACCAAGATCGAGTGGCTGCTGGGCAACGTCGAGGGTCTGCGCGAGCGAGCGGAGACCGGGCGCGCGGCGTTCGGCACGGTCGACTCCTGGCTGATCTTCAAGCTCACCGGGGAGCACGTCACCGACCCCTCGAACGCCTCGCGCACGCTGCTCTACGGACTGCGGTCCGGCGCCTGGGATCCCGAGTTGTGCGAGCTGCTGGGCGTGCCCGAGCGCGCCCTGCCCGAGGTCCGCGCCAGCTGCGGCACGCTGGGCACCACGCGCGCCGGCGCGCTGCCCGGCCACGACGAGGTCCCGGTGGCCGGCGTGGCCGGCGACCAGCAGGCGGCGCTGTTCGGGCAGGCCTGCCTGGATCGCGGGCTGGGCAAGAACACCTACGGCACCGGCTCCTTCGTCCTGCTCAACACAGGCGCC
>VAXS01000123.1 GCA_005883255.1 Actinomycetota bacterium
AGTTCCTCAACATCCAGGGAGACGAGACCGATCCCGGCCCCGCCGCCGAGCGAGCGGCCACGTAGGGAGACGTGGGGCGCACGGCCAGGTCGTCGGGAGCTGAGCCGCGGCGCGTCTGGCGCCGGCCGGCCCGGGCCGAGCAGGTCAGCGACCTGCGGCGCCAGGTGGGCGAGTTCGTGACCGCGAGCGGCCTCCTGAGCCCGTCGCGGGTCGACGACCTCAAGCTGGCTCTGAGCGAAGCGCTGACGAACGCGCTCGTCCACGGGTATCGGGGAGGAGGCGAAGGCGAGCTCGTGGTGAGCGTGAGCGCCGAGGACCGCGTCGAGATGACCATCGAGGACGCGGGCGTGGGGATGACGCCGCACCCGGACAGCCCGGGCCTGCGCATGGGGCTGGCGCTCATCGCGATGCTGGGCGACTCGCTCGACGTGCGACCGCTCCATCCCAGCGGGACCGAGATCCGCGTCGTGTTCGACCCGTCAGGCTGAGGACCGGCTCCCGGCTCGGCTCAGCTCTGCGCAGCCACCCGGGCGACCGCGAGCACGGCGATGTCGTCGCGGGGCGAGCCGTCCTGGTCCTCCACGGCCGTCGCCTCCAGGATGTCGACGATCGCGGCGGCGTCCCCGCTGGGCACGGCCGCCAGCAGGGCCTCGACGCGCCCGGGGCCCCACGGCGGCGCCCCGCTGGTGCCGGTGTCGAAGAGGCCGTCGGTGTACATGACCAGGGCCTCGCCCGGCGCCAGCTCGAACGTCGCGGCCGGAAGCTCGGGATCGTCCGCCAGTCCCAGCAGCGTGCCGTGCTGTCCCACGTCCTCGATCGCTCCGGTCGCGCGACGGACCATCGGCAGCGGATGGCCGCCAGCCACCACCTCCACGCTCAGCCGCTCGCCGTCCAGGGTCATCTTGGCGCAGGCCACGCTGCAGAAGTAGAGCGGCGGGAGCTGCGCGAGCATCGCCTGGTTGAGCGTGGCCAGGAGCCTCTGCGGATCGTCCTCGCGCAGCGCTGTGGCCCGGACGGTGTAGCGCGCCAGCGCGGTGATCGCGGCCGCCTGCGGGCCCTTCCCGCACACGTCGCCGATGACCACCAGCCAGCGGCCCCCGTCGCTCCGGAACAGGTCGTAGAAGTCGCCTCCCACCTCCTGGCCCTCGCCGGCCGCGTGGTAGCGGGCGGCGACGGTCGCCCCGGGGATCTCGGGCAGCCTCTCCGGGAGGAGGCTCTGCTGCAGGGTCTCGGCGATGTGGTGCTCGCGCTGGTAGAGCCGGACGTTCTCCAGCGCGCCCGCGGTCATCTGGGCGAGCTGCACCGCCATCGCCTCGTCGTTGGCGCTGAACGCGCCGTCCTCCTTGTCGACGAGCTCGATGAGACCGATGCGCCGATCGTCGCGCGCCACCAGCGGCACCGCCAGGCCCCCGTTGAGCGGTTCTCCAAGCTCGGCCGCCAGCTCGGCCAGCTCCTCCGGCTCGAGTCGGATGGCGCCGCGACCGCCCAGCGCCACCTCCGCCAGGTCCCGCCCGACCAGCGTCGTGGGCTTCCAGCCCGCGAACTTGATGTCCAGGGAGCGCTCTCGCACCTCGCCCTGAGGCTCGTCCGGGCTCACGGTCACCAGCGCGGCGTTGGCGCCCATGAGCTGCCGGGCCACCAGGACGACGAGCTTCACCAGCGACTGGGCGTCGCGCCGGGCGTTGATCGCCACCGCGGCGTCGGCCAGTCCGCGCAGCGAGGCCGCGTGCTCGTGCTCCAGGCGCGCCGCGCGCTGGGCCTCCTGGAAGCCGCGCTGCGCCATCTCGAACGTCGAGAGCGCCTCCAGCAGGAACTTCCCGCCGGCGTCGATCGCCCGGCTGGCCATCGACGCGTCCGCGTCCACCGCCTCGACCAGGAACCGATGGTGGACGTTGACGATGTCCAGCATGCTCAGGCCCTGCTCCAGGGCCGCCCGGCCCAGCGCGTAGGCCCCTCCCAGCCGCGCCTCGCTGGGCTCGGCCAGGTACTCCCGGATCGCCTGCTCGTAGGCTTCCTCGAGGTTGTGGACGACCGGGGTCACGCGGACCCTCCCACCCGGGCCACCAGCACGAGCGCGTCGTCGGTCGTCTTCCCGTGGCGATCGAGTAGCTCGTCGGCGAGCGCCTGAGGCTCGGCCTCTCGATTGACGTCTTCGCTGAACGCCGGGTGCACCCCGTCGCTGGCGAGGACGATCAGGTCGCCCGGCGCGAGGTCCACGCTGAGCGCGCGGACCTCGGGGATCCGGTAGCCGACCACGCCCGCCCGCAGGAGCAGGGCCTCGTCGGCGCGCCGCTCGCTCGCCGACCCGCGCAGGACGCGGCCCTCGACGTTCCCAATCCCGATCCAGTCCAGCCGTTCGCCGGCTCCGTCCACCGAGACAACGCTAATGGCCGCGCCGCGCGTGCGCCTCAACGCCTGGTGGCAGCGTGCAGCCAGCGCCGTCACGGGCTCCTCGGGGTGGGCGTCGAGGACTTCCACCGCGGCCCGCGCGGCCGCCGCGGCATCGGGTCCGTGCCCCAGGCCGTCGACCACCGCCAGCAGTGCGCCGGCGGAGGTCGCGGTCGCCACGTGCATGTCGCCGGAGACCTCCTCGCCCGGCATGGGGCGGCCGGCGACCGCCCACACGAGCGGCTCAGGCACGCCGCGACGCCCACTTGCGCATGGTCACCGTGGTCCCGCTGGGCCCGGACTCCAGCTCGAACTCGTCCATCAGGCGCCGCGCGCCGGGCAGGCCCAGGCCGGAGCCCTGCCCCGTGGAGAAGTGGTCCTGGAGAGCGAGCGCGACGTCCTCGATGCCCGGTCCCTCGTCGCGCGCGGTGACCACGATGCCCTCCCGTCCCTCCTCGCGGGTCAGACGCAGCACGACCTCGCCCCGCGGGGCGTAGAGCACGATGTTGCGCGCCACCTCGGAGATCGCGGTGGCGATCAGCGTGAGCTCGGTCGCCGAGAACGGGAGCTGGGCCGCCAGCGTGCGCCCCTGGGCCCGCGCGGTGACGACGTCTGCGTCCGAGCTGACCGGGACTCGAACCTCAGCTGGCACCGTCGCCGGGCTCCTCGGTCCCCCGGCTGAGCAGGGCGAGCCCCTCCTCCAGGTCCAGCGCGGTGTGCACGCCCTCGAGGTTGAGGCCGAGCTGGACCATCGCGAACGCCACCTCGGGCTGGATCCCGACGATCACCGTCTCCGCCCCGCGCAGCCGGGTCATGTGGGCGATGCTGCGCAGCGAGCGCGAGGCGAAGGAGTCCATCACGTCGAGCGCCGTGACGTCGATGATGATGCCGCGCGAGCGGTACCGCCCGACCCGCTCCATCAGATCGTCGCGCAGCTGGAGCACGTCGGAGTCCGTCATCGCCGCCTGGATCGAGGCGATCAGGTACGGGCCCTGCTTGAGGATCGGGACAGCCATCGGGGCGGCCGGGACCTAGCGCGCCTCGGCGACGGGCTCGCCGACCTTGATCACCTCGTAGGAGAGCACCCGCTCGGCCTCCTCGATCCCGCCCTGCAGGTCGCCGACCGCGTTCATCTTGCTCAGGTCCACCCCGATGGTCACCAGCGTCTGGGCGATCTCCGGCGACAGCCCGGTGATGATGACGCTCGCGCCCATCAGCCGCGACGCCTCGACGGTCTGGACCAGGTGGTTGGCCACCGTGGAGTCGATGGTGGGGACGCCGGTGATGTCGATCACCACGACCTTGGCCCGGTTCGTGCGGATTCCGCGCAGCAGCTGCTCGGTGACCTGCCGGGCGCGCTGGGAGTCGAGCACGCCGATGATCGGAAGGATCAGGAGGCGCTCGCGAACCTGGAGGACCGGCGTGGACAGCTCGCGGATCGCCTCCTGCTGCTGGCGGATGATCCGCTCGCGCTCCTGGACGAAGCTCACCCCGACCGTGTTCGCGATCCGGTTCGCCGCCGGCTCGTAGGCGTCCAGCACGCGGTTGAGCAGGTCGAAGTCGCTCTGGTACTTCTCGAACAGCGAGCGGGCCAGCACGTCGCGCAGGAGCAGGACGATCCCCAGCACCTCGTGGGTCTCGACCCCTCGCGGGATGATGCGCTCCGACAGGTTGCGGGCGTAGTCCTGGAGCGCCTCCACGCTCCCGGTCTCGAGCACCTCCACGTAGTTGTCGTAGACCGAGGTCGCCTCGGAGAAGATCTCCTCCTGGCTCATCGCGGTGAGCAGCTCCGCGTCGGTGATCCGCCGCGCCCACTCCTCGCGCAGCTGCGTCCGGTTCTTGCGCAGATGCGCAACCAGCTCGCCGAGCAGGTCGGCGCTCAGCTGCGCCGACTCGCCCGCCTTGCGTGACCGCGCCCGAGACGTGCGCCTCGTCGTCGTCTTCCGCTCTGCCATTCGTTCCCTCCAGCCTCGACTGTTGCGACCGCCTCAGCACCGATGGCGCTGCCACGCTGAGGCCCGCCCACGCGGTCCGGCGGCGCAAGCCTAGCTGTGCGCGGCGCGGCGGGTGGGCGCGCGGGACGATCCGGTCGCTTCCCGGTAGGCTCGGGCCGCATGCCCTCCTCTCGTGACGTCGTCGACACGGTGGGCGGCAAGCTCACCGACGGTGCCGGCCGCAAGGCGCTGGCGGGCGCGGCGGTCCCGGCCGCCGCGGGGGTGGCGGTGGCCGCATACCGGCGCCGGGCGCGCCGGCGGGGCCGGCGCGGGACCACGTATCGCCTGCGCCGGCGCGAGGCCGTCCCGCTCGGCCTGCGCCGCGTAACGCGCCAGGAGATCGAGGAGGCGGTGGCCCGGCTGCGGGGTGGGACCGACGAGCCCCTGGCTGACGCGATCCACGGCGCCCGCAAGGGCTTCAAGCGGCTGCGCGCCCTGGTGCGCCTGGCGCGCGGCGAGCTGGGCGACGACGCCTACCGGCGCGAGAACGCGACCTTCCGCGACGCCGGGCGCGCGCTCTCCGGAGCCCGCGACGCCGAGGTGCTGGTCGAGACCCTCGATCGTCTGGAGGAAGGATCGGGCGCGCGCTTCTGGGCGCTGCGCGAGAGCCTGGAGCGCGACCGCGACGACGCCGTCCGGGCGATCGAGTCCGACGCGTCGGGCCGCGCCGAGGTAGAGGCGGACCTGGCCGCGGCCCGGGCCCGGGTGGACGCCTGGCCGCTGTCGCGGGACGGCTTCGCGGCGCTCGCGCCGGGGCTGCGGCGCATCTACCGGCAGGGCCGGCGCGCGTTCGCGGCGGCCCGGGACGAGCCGACCGACGAGCACCTCCACGAGCTGCGCAAGCGCGTCAAGGACTTCTGGCATGCCAGCCAGCTCCTGCGGCCGGCCGATCCCAAGCGGATGGACGCCCTGGCGAAGCGGCTGCACACGCTCTCCGACCGCCTGGGCGAAGACCACGACTTCGCGGTGCTGGCGGCCACCGCCGCCTCCCGGCCAGAGTGCTTCGGGGACGACGCGGCCCGGGCCGACTTCGCCACGCTGGTCGCCGAGCGGCGCCAGGGCCTGCAGGAGGATGCGCTCGCCCGCGCCGCGAAGCTCTACCGCCGCAAGCCCGGCCGCTTCGTCAAGCGGATCGGGCGGCGGTGGAAGAAGCGGGTGGCGGCCTGAGCGAGCCCGCCTTCCTGGCCGACCTCCCGCTGGCCCGCGCCGCCCACGCCTTCGCCGCCGAGCGGCACGCCGGACAGACCCGCCGCCCCGACGGCGCGCCGTTCATCCGGCATCCGGAGGAGGTGGCCGCGCTCCTCCACGACGCTGGCTTCTCCGAGCCGGTGGTGGCCGCCGGGCTGCTGCACGACGTGCTCGAGAAGACCGACACCACGGTCGAGGACCTGGAGGAGCGCTTCGGGCCCGAGGTCGCCCGCCTGATGGAGGCCGTCAGCGAGGATGAGCGGATCGACTCGTACGCGGACCGCAAGGCCGCGCTGATCGACTCGGCCGTCGGGGCCGGTCCCGACGGAGCGGCGCTCCTGGCCGCCGACAAGATCAGCAAGGTGCGCGACTTCCGCGCCCGGCTGCAGCGCGGCGCGGCGGGCGACGACTCGCCCGAGCTCCACAAGCTCGAGCACTACCGCCAGAGCCTGGCGGCGCTCGAGCGGTCGCTGCCGGGCCACCCGCTGACCAAGCGGCTGCGCGCCGAGCTGGCCGACGTCGAGGCCGCTACGCCGGGGTCGGCTCCGCCGCGCGCACCGGCGACAGCTCCACCGGGATCCCGCTGAGGATCGCGTTGCCCGACAGGGGCTCCACGCGGGTCTCGTCGGCCAGGACGTTGGAGTTCGTCCCCGCGTGCTCCGGGCTGGCGGCCACGCCCAGGCGCACCCCGTCGACGTCGTGTCCCCAGCCGTGGGGGATGCTCACCACTCCCGGCATCACCGCGTCGGTCACCTCCACCGCCACCTCCACCGAGCCGGCGGCCGAGCTCACTCGGGCGCGCCCGCCGTCCGACAGCTCGTGGCGCGCCGCGTCGTCGGGGTGCACGTGCATGGTGCAGCGCGGCTTCCCCCGGACGAGCGGCTCCAGGTTGTGCATCCAGGAGTTGTTCGAGCGCAGCTGCCGGCGGCCGACCAGGACCAGGCCCGTGCCGTTGGCGCCGCGGGCCTCCAGTCCCGCGCGCAGCCGCTCGACGTCGGTCACGATCGGCTCGGGCGCCAGCTCCACGCGCCCGCTGGCCGTACGCAGGACGTCGGGGATGCGCGGCTCCAGCGGCCCCAGGTCGATCCCGTGCGGCGCCGCCTCCAGGCGAGCCAGCGTGAGCCCGTCGGGATCGACGCCGAAGCCGTCGCCGTAGGGACCGCAGCGCAGCATCAGGTCGAGCAGCCGCTCGGGACCGCGGCGGGGCGTCAGCGCCGCCACCAGCTCGGCCGGGTCGCGCCCTTCCACCGGCGACCCGGGGGACGCGGCCTCGCGGCGCGCCAGCTCGCCGGCCACCAGGTCGTCGAGGGCGTCCACGTCGGCGTCCGGGCCCTGGCCCAGGGCGCACCCGGCCAGCCGCAGGAGCGTCCGCCACTCGGGCAGGATCCCGTCGTCCGGCGGCAGCACCGGCGGCGAGTAGTTGGCCACGTTGCGGATCGCCAGCTGGTACAGCGCCACGTCGTAGTGCGGGCGCTGCAGCGGCGAGGGGGCGGGGAGGACGACGTCGGCGTGGCGGGTGGTCTCGTTGACGTAGACGTCGACGCTGACCATGAAGTCCAGGGAGCCGAGCGCCCGCGCAAGCCGTCCCGAGTTGGGCGTGGAGATCGCCGGGTTGCCGGCGATCGTGATCAGCGCGCGCACCTGGCCCTCGCCCGGCGTGTCGATCTCCTCGGCCAGGCAGGCGACCGGCAGCTCGCCATAGGCCTCGGGCAGCCCGCGCACTCGGCTGTGCCAGCGTCCCAGCCGCACGCCGCGGCCCTGCCCGCCCTGCCCCCGCGTGTTCGCGGCGCCGGCGGCCGCCCGCGTGAACATCGCGCCGCCCGGGCGATCGAGGTTGCCGGTGAGCACGTTGAGGACGTCGACCAGCCAGCTGGCCAGCGTGCCGAACTCCTGGGTGCAGGTGCCGATCCGTCCGTAGACGGCGGCCCGCGGGGCGCCCGCCAGCTCGCGCGCCAGGCGACGGATCTCGCCGGCCGGGATGCCGCACGCCTCGGCCACCGCCTCCGGCTCGAAGTCGGCGGCCAGCGGCTCGATCCGCTCCAGGCCCGCCAGGTGCGCCGCCACCTGCGCGTCCACCGCCGCCAGCCCCTCGGCGCACAGCACGTGCACCATCGCGAACAGCAGGAACGCGTCGGTCCCAGGGCGGATGAAGTGGTGCTCGTCGGCCTCGGTGGCGGTGCGCGAGCGGCGGGGGTCGATGACGACCAGCTTGCCGCCGCGCGCCCGCAGCGCCCGCAGGCGCCCGCGCATGTTCGGCGCGGTGAGCAGCGAGCCGTTGGACGCCAGCGGGTTGGCGCCCAGGATCAGCAGGTGGTCGGTCCGGTCGACGTCGGGAACGGGGACGCCCAGCATCGTCCCGAACATCAGCCCGGCCGACACCTGCTTGGGCATCTGGTCCACGGTGGAGGCGCTGAAGACGTTCCGCGTGCCCAGCGCCTTGAGCAGCGCCCGGCCGTACAGCGGCGCGTCCAGGTTGTGGGCGCTGGGGTTGCCCAGGTAGGCCGCGACCGCGTCGTTGCCGCCCGCGGCGCGGACCTCGCCCAGCCGCCGATCGATCACCGCGAACGCCTCGTCCCAGGTCGCCGGCCGAAGCTCGCCGGACGCCCCCCGGACCAGCGGCGTACGCAGCCGGTCGGGATCCTCGTGCAGGGCCTTCAGCGCGGGGCCCTTGGGGCACAGGAAGCCGTGGGAGAAGACGTCCTCCGCGTCGCCGCGGATGCCCTCGACCTTCCCGTCGCGCACCGTGATCTTCAGCCCGCAGGTGGCCTCGCACAGCGGACAGGTCCGGTAGGCGGGCGCCCCTGCGGTCACGGTCGGCCAAGCGTATCGCGCACCGCCGCGAGCGCTCGCTCCACGCCCGCCCGGTCCACGTCGAGGTGGGTGACCATTCGCACCCGCCGGGAGTCGAGCCGGCTGGCCTCGACGCCCGCCTCCTCCAGCCCCGCGGCGAGCCCGGCGGCGTCCGGCACCGCGAAGATCACGATGTTGGTCTCGACCCGGGCGGCGTCGATCTCCACTCCCGGGATCGCCGCCAGCCCCTCGGCCAGCACGCGCGCGTGGGCGTGGTCCTCGGCCAGCCGCTCGACGTGGTGGTCGAGCGCGTACAGGCCGGCGGCGGCCACGATCCCCGCCTGCCGCATGGCGCCGCCCCACATCTGCTTGTAGCGCCAGGCCTCGTCGATCAGCTCGCGCGAGCCGGCCAGCACGGCGCCCACGGGGGCGCCCAGTCCCTTGGTGAAGTCCAGCCAGGCGGTGTCGAACCCGCTGGCGTAGTCGGCGGCGCTCACGCCGCTGGCCACCACCGCGTTCAGCAGCCGGGCGCCGTCGAGGTGCGCCCGCAGCCCGTGACGCCGCGCCACCGCCAGCACCTCGTGGACCGTGGCCAGCGGCCACACCCGGCCGCCGCCCATGTTGGTGGTCTGCTCCACCGAGACCAGCCGCGAGCGCGGGGCGTAGCGGTCGCCGGGCGCCGCCAGCGCCGCCTCCACCTGCTGGGCGGTGAAGATCCCGCCGTCGCCGTCCAGGGGCTGGGGGAACGCGCCCGACAGCGCCGCCGGCCCGCCGGCCTCCGCCACTATGGGGTGCGCCGTCCGGTCGAGCAGGACCGCGTCGCCGCCCGGGCGGATGTGCAGCCGCAGCGCGATCGCGTTGCACATCGTCCCGGACGGGAGGAACAGGCCCGCCTCGTGGCCCAGCAGCTCGGCCACGCGCTCCTGCAGCGCGTTGACGGTGGGGTCGAGCCCGCGCTGCTCGTCGGCCACCTCGGCGGCCGCGATCGCCCGGCGCATCCCCTCGGTGGGGCGCGTCTGGGTGTCGGAGTACAGGTTGACCCTGTCCACGGGCGGCCGGAGCCTACGGCGTCCTATCCTCGAAGGGTGCCCTCACAGACCACCGACAAGCTCGCCGAGCAGCGCCGCGGCCTGCCCGACCAGCCCGGCGTCTACCTGTTCCGCGACGAGCGCGGGCGGGTGATCTACGTGGGCAAGGCCAAGTCGATCCGCAAGCGCGTGGCCTCGCACTTCTCCGGGCGGACGGCCTACGGCCCCGCCGAGCTGGTGCCGCTGATCGACGGCCTCGAGTACGTGGTCACCGCCACCGAGGCCGAGGCCCTGCTGGCCGAGCAGAACTTCATCAAGCGCTACAAGCCCCGCTTCAACATCCGGCTGCGGGACGACAAGTCCTACCCCTACATCGCGATCTCGCTGGACGAGGAGTTCCCCCGCGTCTACTTCACGCGCGAGCGCCACCGCCGCGACCGGGCCTACTTCGGGCCCTACTCCAACGCCAAGAAGGTGCGGGGCACGCTCGACCTGCTCCAGAAGGTGTTCCTGTTCCGCTCCTGCGAGGGGACGGAGCCGGGGCGGCGCAGCGGCTCGCCCTGCCTCGACTACTACATCAAGCGCTGCACGGCCCCCTGCGTGGACTACGTCTCGCGCGAGGAGTACCGCCAGGGGATCGACGGCGTGGTCGCCTTCCTGTCCGGCCGCTACCGCGAGATCGAGCGCGAGCTGGAGGACCGCATGCACGACGCCGCGGGAGCCCAGCACTTCGAGGAGGCGGCCCTGTACCGCAACCGCCTGCGCGCCGTCCGCTCGCTGCTGGAGCGCCAGCGGGTGGCGAACGAGTCGGTGGGCACGGTGGACGCGATCGCGGTGGCGGTGGACGGGACCGAGGCCAACGCCCAGGTGTTCCAGGTCCGCGACGGCGTGCTCTCCGACCGCCAGTCCTTCTACCTGGCCAACGAGGGCGCTCACAACCTGGCCGAGGTGGTCGAGGAGTTCGCGCTGCAGTACTACGGGACCGCCACCGCGATCCCGCCCCAGATCGTGGTCCAGCGCGAGGCCGGCCGGCTGCCCGCGCTGGCCGAGGCGCTGGCCGACCGGCGGGGCGGAGCGGTGGAGGTCCGGCCCGCCGAGCGGGGGGACAAGCGCCGCATTCTCGAGCTGGCCGAGCGCAACGCCCGGCTGGCGCTCGACCAGGACCGCCTCAAGGAGGAGCGCCGGCGCCAGCGGCGCGCCGAGGCGCTCGACGGCCTGCAGGAGGCGCTGGGGCTCGACGTCCCGCCCGTCCGGATCGAGTGCTTCGACGTCTCCAACCTGATGGGGACGCACAACGTGGCCTCGATGGTGGTGTTCGAGGGCGGCGCGCCGAAGAAGTCCGACTACCGGCGCTTCAAGATCCGCACGGTCGAGGGCTCCGACGACTTCGCGGCCATCGCCGAGGTCCTGTCGCGCCGCCTGGCCCGCTTCGAGGAGCAGCGGGACCGCTCGCCCCACGACCCCGAGCGCGACGCCTCGTTCTCGGCGCTCCCGAACCTGATCGTGATCGACGGCGGGCGCGGCCAGCTCTCCAGCGGGCTGGCGGCGCTGCCGGGCTTCCGGGAGCGGGGCGTGGCGGTGGTGGCCCTGGCGAAGCGGATCGAGGAGCTGTTCCTCCCCAGCCGCAAGCGCCCCCTGGTGCTGGACCACGAGAGCCCGGAGCTGCAGCTGCTCCAGCGGGTGCGCGACGAGGCCCACCGGTTCGCGATCGCGCACCACCGCACCCGCCGCGACCGGGCGATGACCGCCTCGATCCTGGACGAGCTGCCGGGGGTGGGGCCCGCCCGCAAGCGCGCGCTGCTCAAGCACTTCGGCTCGCCCGAGGCGGTGCTGGCCGCGTCGCGGGAGGAGCTGGAGGCGGCCCCCGGCATGCCCGGGAAGGTGGCGCGCCAGGTGTACGTCCAATTGCACCGGACGGCGCGCTAGGGCGCATCGCGTCCGGGGCCCAGCCGTTAACAGGAACGAAATCCGGATGTCCGAGCGGACCGCCAAGATCTCCTCGATGGCCCACGTGCGGCCAGCGAGGCTGGGCGAGCGGCTGCGACGCGGCCGCCGGCTGAGCCGTGGGACGATCCGGCCGGTGGAGCCCAGCCTGGACGACTTCGTCGTCATCACCGGGTACTCCGGCGCCGGGAAGTCGACCGCGATGGCGGTCTTCGAGGACGCCGGCTACTTCTGCGTCGACAACCTGCCGCCGGAGATGATCGGCTCGCTGGCCGAGCTGTTCATGCACGAGGGGTCGAAGGTGGAGACCGCGGCCATCGTGTGCGACGTGCGCGGCGGGGAGTTCTTCGACGGGCTGGTCAAGGTGCTGCGCGACCTCGACGACAGCGGGGTGCGGCACCGCCTGATCTTCCTGGAGGCCGACGAGCAGGTCCTGCGGCGCCGCTACCAGGAGACGCGCCGGCGCCACCCGCTGGCCCCGTCGGGGACGGTGGAGGAGGGCATCGCCGCCGAGCGCGCGGCCCTGGCGCCGCTGCGGGAGCACGCCGACGAGGTGATCGACACCGGGGGCCTGACCGCGGCGATGCTGCGGCGCAAGCTGGCCGACGAGATGCTGCCCGCGCAGGCCAGCGTGAAGCTGGCGGTGACCTTCACCTCGTTCGGGCACAAGCACGGGCCGCTGCGCGACGCCGACCTGGCCTTCGACTGCCGCTTCCTGCCCAATCCCCACTACGAGCCGGACCTGCGTCCCCAGACCGGCCTGGACGCCGAGGTCGTGGCCCACATCGACCGCGACGGCGAGCTGCGGCAGTTCTACGCGCACGTCATCCCGCTGCTCGACTACCTGCTGCCCCAGTACGTGCGCGAGGGCAAGGCGCATCTGCTGATCGCCATCGGGTGCACGGGCGGCCGCCACCGCTCGGT
>VAXS01000103.1 GCA_005883255.1 Actinomycetota bacterium
CGGCGCGCCGGCAATCGCCACCAGGATGCCGCCCTCCCGCACGGTGGGCAGGAGGGATTCCGTCGTCTCTCCGCCCACGGTGTCGAAGGCGACGTCGACGCCGCTCACCACCTCGCCCACGTCCTGCTGCGTGTAGTCGACGTACTCGTCGGCGCCCAGGCCGAGCACGAAGTCGCGGTTGCGCGACGATCCGGTTCCGATCACGCGCGCTCCGGCCACGTGCGCGAACTGCACGGCGAAGTGGCCCACCCCGCCGGCGGCCCCGGCGATCAGGGCGGTCTGCCCGCGCTCGAGGCCGCCGTGGTCGAACAGGCCCTGCCAGGCGGTCATCCCGGCCACGGGGATCGCCGCGGCCTGCTCGTGGCTCAACTCCGCCGGCTTGCGGGCGATCTGCCCCGCGGGCGCGGTGGCCAGCTCGGCGTAGGCGCCGGACGCCCTTCCGAACACCTCGTCTCCCTCGCCGAATCCCTCGGCGCGCGAAGCCTCGACGGTCCCGGACGCGTCGATGCCGAGCACCGCCGGGAGCGGGCGCCCTGGTCCCCCGCGCCGCATCTTCCAGTCGACCGGGTTGACGGAGGCGGCGTGGACCCGGATCAGGACCTCGCCCTCGCCCGGCTCGGGCGGATCGACGTCCTCCAGTTGCAGGACGTCGGGGCCTCCGGTCTCGTGCATAACGACGGCGCGCATGGCGGTCCTCCTGGCATGGGCGGGAGGGCCCAGCTTACGCCGGCGGGGTCAGCGCGCGACCAGGCGCGTGGCCGTGGCCTTCCAGGTCGCGACCACGCGGTCGCCGGGAGCGAGGCGCAGGTCGCGCACGGCGGCGCCGGTGAGCTCGGCGGTCAGCGGCTGCGGCGTCTCGAGCCCCACCCGTGCGCGGTTGCCGAGCGGCGTCACGGTGGCCACGGTGGCGCTCAGGCGGTTGCGCGCCGAGGTCGGGCCCGGAGGGCGGTCGGCGGGCGCCACCGCCACCTCCCACGGGTCCACGGTGGCCGCCACCGGTCCGGTCGCCGAGTCGGTGCTGGCGATCTCCCCGCCGCCCTCCAGCGCCACCGCCGTGAGGCCGTCGGGCGCCGGCCGGGCCATCCCGACCAGCACCGAGGCGCCGGTGAAGTCCGCCACGAAGGCGGAGGCGGGCGAGAGCGCGAGCGCGGCCGGCGCGCCGCGCTGGACGATGCGTCCGGTGTCCAGGACGGCGACCTCGTCCGCCAGCTGGGCCGCCTCGGCGAAGTCGTGGGTGACCAGCAGGACCGGCACGCCGGCGCCGCGCAGCAGCGAGGCCAGCTCGCGGCGCGCGCCGGCGCGGGTGCGCGCGTCCAGCGCGGACAGCGGTTCGTCGAGCAGGAGCGCCCGCGGACGCGGCGCCAGCGCCCGGGCCAGCGCGACGCGCTGGCGCTCGCCGCCGGAGAGGTCGCGGGGGCGCGCGCCGGCCCGCTCGGCCAGCCCGAAGCGCTCCAGCAGCTCAGCGGCCCGCCGGCGGCGCTCGGGCCGGGGCAGGCGGCGCAGCCCGTAGGCCACGTTGTCGTGCGCGCTCAGGTGCGGGAACAGCGCGTAGTGCTGGAACACCACGCCGCAGCGCCGGCGCTCGGGCGGCAGGTCCGCTCCGGCGGCGGTGTCCAGCCACACGTCGCCGTCGCAGTGGACCAGGCCGCGGGCCGGCCGCAGCAGCCCGGCGGCGATGCGCAGCAGCGTGGTCTTGCCGGCTCCCGAGGGACCGGCCAGCGCCAGGCACCCGCGCTCCACCTCCACGCGCGCCGCGAGCTCGAGCGCTCCCACCCGCGTCGCCGCCTCGACCAGGAGGCCGGAGGTCACGGCGCCGCTTCCCCCGTGAGGAGCTTGACCCCGAGCAGCAGCGCCCCGCTCACCGCCAGCAGCACGGCGGACAGCGCCAGCGCGGCAGTGAAGTCGGACGAGAACGAGGCGAAGATCGCCAGCGGGGCGGTCTGGCTGATCCCGCGGAACGAGCCCGCCACGATCAGCGTGGCTCCGAACTCGCCCAGCGCGCGTCCCCAGGCCAGCGCCGCTCCGGTGACCAGCCCGCCGGCGGCGCCCGGCACCACCACCCGCCCGAACGTGGCCGCCTCGCCCGCGCCGAGCGTCCGCGAGGCCTCGGCCAGCGCGGGGTCCAACGCCCCGAACGCGGCCTGCGCCTGGCGCAGGTAGAAGGGGCTCGCCACGAACGTCTGGGCGGCCACCACGCCGCCGGTGGTGAGGGCGATCCCCAGCCCGGCGTCGTCGAGCGCCGAGCCCAGCAGGCCCTGCGGCCCGAAGGCGGCGAGCAGCCCGATGCCCGCCACCGCCGGCGGCAGCACGAGCGGGAGCTCCAGCAGCGTCTCCACCAGCGCGCGCCCCCGGAACCGGCGGGTGGCGAGCAGGCAGGCCACCGGCGTGCCCACCGCGACGATGATCCCCAGCGAGATCGCCGTGGTCTCCAGGCTCAGCCGCAGCGCGTCCAGGGAGGTCCCGTCGTCCAGGCGCGAGACCAGCTCGCCGGGCGGCACGTCGGCCAGGATCCCCACGATCGGCAGGAACAGGAACGCCAGGGCGAACGCCAGACCGAGCACGGTCGCGGCCACGAACCAGCCGGGGCGGCGGCTGGTCATCGGGGCGGCGGCTCGAAGCCGGCGGCGAGCAACGCCCGCCGGCCGGGCCCGGAGAGCAGGCCGCGGACGAAGGCGCGCGCCTGCCTCGGGTGGCCGGTCCCGCGGACCACCGCCGCCGCGTACACCACCCGCGGCTGCGCGCGGACGGGGAGCCCGATCGCGCGCAGCCGGCCCCCGGCGGCGCGCACGTCGGTGACGTAGACGAAGCCGGCGTCGGCGGCTCCCTGGGTGAGCTTGGCCACGACGCTGGACACGTCCGGCTCCTCCGAGCGGACGTTCGCCAGGATCCCTCGGGCGGTGCCCGGTCCCAGGCGCGCCAGCACCTGGCGGGTGTAGGCGCCGATCGGCACCGTCGACGACCCGACGACCACCTTCACCCCCGGCTGGGCGGCGGCGGCCAGCGAATGCACCTTTCCGCCCCGAGCCGGGACCGCCAGGACGAGGCGGTTGGCCGCGAAGTCCACGGGTCGCTCCAGCTTGCCGGCGGCGTAGAGCTGGGCGGGCAGGCGGGTGTTGGCCGAGGCGAAGACGTCGGGCTTGACGCCCTGCCGGATCTGCGCGGCCAGCTCGTCGGAGCCCGCGAAGGAGAACGCGGCGCGCGCCGGCGAGAACGACGCGCCATACGGGGTGAACGCCGTCTTCAGGGACGCCGCCGCCGACACCTTGAGCGTGGGCGCGCCGCCGCCCCCGCAGCCCGCGAGCAGCGCCGCGCCGGCGGCCAGGAGGACCAGCGCGCGCGCTCGCTCCGCGAGGGCGCGGTCAGCGGCCATCGGGGGGCTCGCGACTCACCATCACCGACGTGGCCTTCACGGTGGCCACCGCGGCCACGCCCGGGGCCAGGCCGAGCTCGTCGACGGCGTCGCGGGTCACCGCCGCGGTGACCCGGAACGGCCCCGCCTCGATCTCGACCAGCGCCATGACCCCGTCGCTCTCGACGGAGGCCACGACGCCCGCAAAGCGGTTGCGAGCGGAGAGCCGCGAGCCGGTGCGATGCCGCTCGGGGCGCTGCGACAGGCGGTGCAGCTCCGCCGCCGGAACCCGCCGGCGGTTGCGCGCGTCGCGCGTGGTGTGCAGCTTCCCCGCGCGATCCCAGCGCCGGAGGGTGTCGAGCGAGACGCCCAGCGCCTGGGCCGCCTCGCCGAGGGAGAGGTGCGCCGCCATTGCCTAAGCATTGCATAGGCAGAGACGACACGCGCGCGCGCGCTTTCAGCGTCTACGCCGCCACGGCCGTGCCGGCCGGCGCCCGCGCTCCCAGCAGGTCGAGGAGCGTGGCCGCCAGGTCCTCGGCGCCCGCGACCTCGATCTCGACTCTGGCGTCGGGATCCCGGGCCACCAGCCGGGTGCACGTCTCCACGGAGCAGGTGAGCACCGCATCGGCGTCCAGGCAGGCGCCCGCCCGGGCCTGCAGGCCGTCCGGCCGCGCCACCAGCGCGAAGCGCCCCGGCGCGTCCGCGGCCGGCTCCACCGACCACAGCTGCTCGGGATCGGTCAGCGCCAGCTCGAAGCGGGCCGAGAAGCCGGCCGCCCCCGCCGCGGCCCGGTCGTAGCGCAGCTCCAGCTGGCGCATCAGGACGTGGGGCAGGACCGCGTCGCCCGGCTCGCGGCCCGCACCGGCCAGGCGCGACAGCCCGAAGCCGGCCAGCGCCTCCAGCACGTCGCCCAGCTCTCGGCCGGCTTCGGTCAGCTCGTACTCATACCCGCGCGCGCGAATACGAGCGTCTTTGCCGCCGCGACGCCGCACGAGCCCGCGCGACTCCAGCAGCGCCAGCCGCTCGACCAGCTGGTTCATGGGAACGTCGGGCAGCCCGCGGGCGATGCCCGCCGCCGGGAGCGGCCCCCGCAGCAGCAGTTCGCGGACCACCAGCAGCGTCCACCGCTGGCCCACCAGGTCGAGGGTGCGCGCGATCGCGCAGAACTGCCGGTATCCGGCTCTCATCTCTCCCCTGTCGTGCGCGCCCTCCAAGCGGCGCACGCACAGTCGCTCCATGTGCGGAAACGCGCCAAATGGGGAAAACTTGCCCCGTACGCGGCCCGTTCGGGGCGTCGGTTCGAGATTGACACCTCCGAATCGCGGCTGCTAGCTTCGCGGACCGTGCGGGCGGGAGGCCCGTACTCCCGGGAGAGAGAAACCGAAGAGCAGGG
>VAXS01000104.1 GCA_005883255.1 Actinomycetota bacterium
AACGGATGCCTTCCGGGCGTCGTGAAGCGCCGCGGGATCCGCAGGCCCTCGCCCGGTGTGACGTCGACGTTGGTGGTGTGCGGGGTGGCTTCCATCGACCGGCTCCTCCTCATATTGTCGCGAAGTGCGGGGCCGTTCTCGGGGCTCGGAACGGCTTGCGGGGCAACCACGGATTTTCCGCCTCGGACCGGACGGAACCGGGCGTCTCGGAGGGCCGCCGAACCGGCCTGAGGCTAGCCCCGGCGGCGCGTCAGATCGCGCAGCCGATCGGCGGCCGAGCCCATCCGCAGGGCGGCCTCGCCGCCGGCGTGGCGGACCGGGTCCAGCATTCCCCCCGTCCAGCCTAGGTGACGCGCGACGCCGGCCAGCGCGCCCCCCACCAGCGCCAGCAGGAACATCACCGCCAGCGCGACGATCGGCGCCGGCGTCCCCCCGTCCGACTTCGCTGCCAGCGGGAGCTGCGGCCCCAGCGCGGTCCCCGACTGGACCGCTGCGACGGCCTTGGGCGGGACGGGCGGCTTGGGGACGTAGGGCGTCCCAGCCGGCACGCTCGCGGGCGCGCCGGCGCTCGGGCCGGATCCGCCCGCCGACGGCGCGGCCGCCGCGGGCGTGGTGGAGACGCCGCCGGCTCCCCCGCCCCGGCGACAGCCCTTGTTGCGCGCGTCCTGCAGCGCCTGCAGGTAGTCGGGCGCGTACTGCTGGACGTCGTTCGGGGCGGCTCCGGTGCTGTAGATGCCCGGGTTGCAGGGGTCGATCGTGCCGGAGCTCTGGTACTGGTCGAGGGGCGACTGCTCCGCCAGCGCCGGCGCCGCGAGCGCGGCCAGGATCGCCGCCGTCAGGAGCGCCGGGAGGGACGAAAGCCGAGCGCGCCGCATCGAGGGCCGCATGCTAGCGTGCGCCGCTCTCGCGATGGCCGTCAGCGCGCCGACTACCGAGGCTCGCGGCGGTGCCGGCGAGATCGGGGGGCAGGCGCCGGTCCTTCCGGGCTCGATCCCCGGTCGCGCGGGTCCCGTCCTGCTCGCTGCCCTGGTGGCGACGCTGGCCTACGCGGTGTTCGCCCACGGCGCCGCCGGGGACGCCGAGGCGGCGCGGGTGCAGGTGGGCCTGGCGGCCCTGGCGCTCCTGGCCACCGGCGCGTGGCTGATCTTCGGAGGGCTGCGCATCGCGGCGCCCCCGGTGGCCTGGGTGGGATTGGGACTGCTCACCGGCTTCGCCGCCTGGACCGGGCTCTCGCTGGCCTGGAGCCTCGCCCCCTCCGGGACCTGGACCCAGCTCAACCGCACGATCTCCTACGTCCTGGTGGTGGCCCTGGCGCTGGCGGCGGGCTCCTGGTACCGGCGGGCGGTGACCCGGCTGGCCTACGCCTACGCCGGGCTGGCGCTCGCGGTGGCCCTGTACGCCCTGGGCGGGAAGGTCCTGCCGGACGTCTTCCACCAGACCAACGAGTTTTCCCGGCTGCGGGCCCCGCTGGACTACTGGAACGCGCTGGCGCTGTTCTGCGCGCTGGCCGTCCCGATCGTGCTGCGCCTGGCGGTGGACGAGACGCGCGCGCGGCGGGTGCGGCTGGCGGCCCTGGGCGCCCTGCCCGTCTACCTCATGACGATCGGCCTCACGTACTCGCGCGGGGGTGTGCTGGCGGCGGCGGCGGGCGTGGCGGTGTCGCTGGCGATCGCCGGGGCGCGCCTGCGCTCGCTGCTCGCGCTCGGCCTGGGGCTGGCCGCCTCGGCGCCGGCGCTGGCCGTGGGGTTCACCGCCCACGACCTGACCACCAACGGCGTCTCGATCGCCGCCCGACGCGGCGACGGCCTGCTCCTCGGCGGCCTGCTGCTGGCCGGGATCGTGGCGGCGGCGGTGGCCGGCGTCGCTCTGCTGGCGCTGGAGGCCCGCACGCGGCCCGACCCCGCGCGCTCGCGCCGGATCGGGCGCGGGCTGGTGGCCGCGGCGGCCGTGGCGGCGGTGGTGGGGCTCGGGTTCATGGCCGCGTCGCAGCGCGGCTTCACCGGCACGATCTCGCACCAATGGCACGTCTTCACCTCGCCCAAGGAGGCGGCGGGCCAGTTCGATCCCGGCCGGCTGCTCTCCACCAACTCCGGGAACCGCTGGGTGTGGTGGGAGGAGGCGGTCGGGGCCTGGTCGGACCGGCCCCTGCAGGGCTGGGGCGCGGGCTCGTTCCCGGTCCTGCACCGGGAGTACCGCCAGAACGGGCTCAACGTGCTGCAGCCGCACAGCGCGCCGCTGGAGTTCCTGGCGGAGACCGGGCTGGTGGGCGCGCTGCTGGCGCTGGGCGGGGTCGGGCTCCTCCTGGTCGGGGCGGCGGGCGCGCTGCGGCGGCTGGCCCCCGGCCCGGAGCGGGCCCTGGCGGCGGCGCTGTTCGCGGGGAGCGTGGCCTGGGCCTTCCACTCCCTGTACGACTGGGACTGGGACATCCCCGGCGTGACGCTGCCGGCGCTGGCGTTCGCGACCGTCCTGTGCGCCCGGGGCGCGCGCGACCGTCCGCCCAGCTGGTCGCTGGCGCGGCGCAACGGCGTGGGCGGCGGGCTCAGCGCCGCCGGCCTTCGGCCTGCCTCCCGCGCGGCCGCGGTGGGCGCGGCGGCGCTGCTCCTGGGCACGGTGGCGATCTCGGCGGCCCTCCCGTCCTGGGCCGAGTCGGAGACGACCAACGCCCTGGCCTCGGTGCGCGTGAACGACACTCCCGGAGCGCTGGAGCGCGCGCAGGCCAGCGCCGACTTCGCCTCGCGGCTGGACCCGCTGTCGGCGCACCCGCTGCTGGCCGCCGCGGCGCTGGCGCAGCGCCGCGGCCGCATGGTGCAGGCGCGCGATTACCTGCTGCGCGCGGCCGGCCGCCAGCCCGACGACGTGAGCGTGTGGCTGACCATCGCCTACTTCGAGGCTCAGCGCGGCGACCTGCGTGGCTCGCGGCTGGCGCTGACCCGCGCCCTGAAGCTCGATTCCCGCAACGTCTCAGCCCCGTTCCTCGTCGCCTCGCTGGAGCGCATCACGGCTCCACCCAACGCCTCGGCCACGGCGACCGGGACCCCGCTGGTCGCCTACACCGGCCGGATGCCGTCCGGCGGCGCGAGCGGCGGGGTCGAGGCCGGCCTGCAGTCGCTGCTCGGGGCGGGCGGACGGAGCCCGGTGCCCGGCGCCAGCCAGGCCGCGCAGGGCGTGCAGCCTGCTCGGGCCGCGCCCTAGAAGGGTCGAGCGAAACGGCTGGCGAAACGCGTGGAAGTAGCGGCCCTTCTGCACGAGGCGTGCTGGATTTTGGGGGCCGGTGTGATCTAGGGTCGAATTGCGGCCCTGCTACCAGGCAGACGACCCGCCAGCCGACGACGTAGGCAGCTTGGGGTTCCCCGGAGCGGACGCTGGAGGCGTGAGCGAGGCGACTGCCTGGGTGTGGGGCCGTTTCTACGCGGCCAGCGGTGTAGTCGCCCTCGCATCGCCTTGCGGGATACTGACCGGGCGATGTCGCAGGAGAACGTGGAGATTGTGCGTCGGTCCTACGAGGCGTACACGCTCGGCGACATCGAGGGCGCCCTGGCAGCCATCGACCCTCAGATCGTGATCCGTGATCACGACATTCCGGATGCGAGCGAATACCACGGGCACGAGGGCATGTTTCGCTGGCAGGCGGACTGGGAGTCCAGTTGGGAGAGCTGGCGCTGGGAGCCCGAGGAGTTCGTCGCTGCTGGTGATCGTGTTGTCGCGGTCCTCCGGGTCCACGCCAAGGGACGAGAGAGCGGTGCGGAGATCGAGCGCCTTGATGGCGCGGTCTGGACCATGCGCAACGGCAAGGGCACTCGACTCGATTACTACGGCAGCAAGGCCGAGGCCCTCGAAGCAGTGGGCGTGCGGGAGTAGCCGTGGCCGGTTTCGCTAGCCGTTTCGCTAGACCCTCCTAGTCAGCCGACGCTAACCGATCGCCCACAGCAAAGGTCAATCCCCTATTTCGCAGCGGGCTGCTGGCTAGAAGACCTTGAAGATCGCCTCGCTGAGGATGAGGACGACGACCAGGAAGCCCACGCCCATGAGCACGAGCGCCACCTGCCAGTCGGGCGGCATCGGCCCGGTCGGGTCCGGACGCGACCCGGGCGCCGACCCCCGCCGGGAGGCCCGCGGTGTGAGCCGCGCCTGGTTGAGGGCGACGGCGCGGCGGCGGCGCGCCTCGGGTCCCAGCCACGGCCGCGCGCGCGACGGAGCGGCGGGCTCGGCGACCGCCGGCTCCTGCGCTTCGCCGGTGCCCTCGGCTAGCCGCTCCTCCAGCTCGGCGGCGTGCGCCTGGGCGGCCTCCCGCGCCTCCCGCTCGCTCGCGAGCCGGCGCTCGAGCTCGATGCCCGCCTCCACGGCCTCGTCCAGGCGTTCGGTCAGCTCCTCGCGGGCCTCCCGCTCGGCTTCCAGCTGACGCTGCAGCTCCGCGCGGGCCTGCAGCGCCTCCCGCAGGTGGAACGCGAGCTCGTCGCGCTCGGCGGCCACCTCCGCGGGCGACGGGGCGCTGTCCCCGCCCGGCTCCACGGACGGGGCAGGAAGCTTGACCGTCACCTCGCCGGCGGCCAGCGCGAACTCGACCGGACCGCGGGCGAGCAGCCGCTCCGGCACCGAGAACGCCGCGCTCCACGCGCATCCCTCGGGATCGGCCGCCGGCGACCCGCCGTCGGAGTCGCGGACCGCCTCCAGCCGGCGCGATCGGCGCCCGTCGCCCACCACCAGCACCGCCGGCCCCAGCTCGACGGCCGCCTCCGAGCGCCAGCGGCCGCAGACTCGCAGCAACGCCAGCCCCGCCCCGCCGGCCACCTGCTCGAAGCTCTCGACCTCGAACTCGACGGTCGCGGACGTCATCGACATTCCCGCCGCCTCGGCATAGCCCGGGCGATTCTAGAGATCGGACGGCCTGAGCCTGCACGCCCTCGTTCTGCTATTACGCCCGCGCGATGAAGCTCCTCGTCACCGGAGGCGCCGGCTACATCGGCAGCGTGGTGGCGGCGCAGCTCCTGGAGGCCGGACACGAGGTGGTCGTGCTGGACAACCTCGAGCGGGGCCACCGTGCCGCGCTGCCCGCCGGGTCGGCTCTGGTCGAGGCCGACCTGGAGGACGCCACCGCCACCCGGGCCGCGCTGGCCGACGGCTTCGACGCCGTCCTGCACTTCGCGGCGCTGGCGCTGGTGGCCGAGTCGGTGGCCCAACCCGAGCGCTACTGGCGCACCAACGTGGGCGGGACCGACCACTGCGCCGCCCACGGGCTGGGCGCCGTGTCGCTGCGCTACTTCAACGTGGCCGGCGCGGCCGGGCCCCACGGCGAGGACCACGACCCCGAGACCCACATCGTCCCCAACGTCCTGCGCGTGGCCCTGGGCCAGCGCGAGCACGTCGAGGTCTACGGCACCGACTACCCCACGCCGGACGGCACCGCCGTCCGCGACTACATCCACGTCGAGGACCTGGCCACCGCCCACCTCCTGGCGCTCGACGCCATCCGCCCGGCCCGCCACGCGATCCTCAACCTGGGCAACGGCGCCGGGTTCAGCGTCAACCAGGTGGTCGAGACCGCCCGTCGCGTCACCGGTCATCCCATTCCCACCGTGGAGGCTCCCCGCCGCCCGGGCGACCCGCCCGAGCTGGTCGCCGCCTCGCAGCGCATTCGGGCCGAGCTGGGCTGGGAGCCGCGCAAGCCCGGGCTGGAGGAGATCGTGGCCGACGCCTGGGCCTGGCACCAGGCCCACCCGGACGGCTACGCCGCCTAGCCAGCCTCCGGCAGCAGGTCGGCCATCGCCGCCAGCACGGCTTCGAGCACCGCTCGGGGCGGCGGCATCGCGTCCACCGTCCGGATGCGCTCGGGCTCGCGCGCCGCCAGCTCCCGGTAGCCCTCCTCCACCGCGGCGAAGAAGGCGCCGTACTCCTGCTCCAAGCGGTCCGGGGCCTGCCCGCGGTCGGCCTGGCGGGCCCGGCCGGTGGCCAGGTCGACCGTCAGGAGGATCGTCCGATCCGGCAGCAGTCCGCCGGTGCCGAACTCGTTGATCGCCCGCACCTCCTCGATCCCCAGCCCGCGCCCCGCGCCCTGGTAGGCCAGCGACGAGTCCAGGAAGCGATCCAGCACCACCCAGGTGCCCCCGGACAGCAGGGGCTCGACCAGCTCCTCGACCAGCTGGGCCCGGGCGGCGGCGTACAGCAGCGCCTCGGCCCGGGCCGAGACCCGCAGCGAGGGGTCCGACACCAGCGCCCGGATGCGCTCGGACACCTCGACCCCCCCGGGCTCGCGCAGGAGGCGGACCGGGATGCCGCGCGCCTCCAGCTCGGCCACCAGGTTGCGGGCGTGCGTCGTCTTGCCGGCGCCGTCGATGCCCTCGATGCTGATCAGGCGACCCCGCGGCACGCCCGCGACGATATCTACGATGGCGGGCGATGCCCACGCTGTCCGGCACCGAGCGCCAGCCCCACGCGCGCGCCGTCCTGGGCGCCGCCCTCCCCCCGGCGGGACGGCCCTCGCACGCCTACCTGTTCCACGGTCCGGCCGGCGCGGGCAAGCGCCGCGCGGCCCGCGCCTTCGCCGCCGAGCTGCTGGCCGAGGGCGCGCCCGACCCGGACGCGGTCCGCGCTCGCGTCGCCCGCGGCGCCCATCCCGACCTGACCTGGGTCGTGCCCTCGGGCGCGCACGAGCTGCTGGTCTCCGACGTCGACCAGGCGGTGGTGAGCGCGGCCTCGCGCACCCCGTTCGAGGCCGCCCGGCGCGTGTTCGTCATCGAGCGGGCCGACACCATGATCGAGCCGGCGGCCAACCGGATGCTCAAGACGCTGGAGGAGCCGCCGCCGTTCGTCCACCTGGTCCTGCTCGCCGATCGGCCCACCGAGGTGATGGAGACGATCGCCTCGCGCTGCCAGCACGTGCGCTTCGACCCGCTGCCCGCCGACGAGGTGGCGGCCCGCTTGGTCGAGGAGGACCGGGTGGAGCCGGCGAGCGCCCGG
>VAXS01000105.1 GCA_005883255.1 Actinomycetota bacterium
CCGCGACCTGCACCGCATGACCGGCAAGGCGATCAAGGTCAACATCCTCGAGATCAAGCGGCCCGAGCTCGACGCCGCGCTGGTGGCCCAGTCGATCGGCGAGCAGCTCCAGAATCGCGTCGCGTTCCGCCGGGCGATGAAGCGGGCGCTGACCTCGGCCATGCGCTCCGGCGCGAAGGGCGTGAAGGTCCAGGTCTCCGGCCGGCTGGGCGGCGCCGAGATGGCCCGCACCGAGGGCTACTCCGACGGGCGCGTCCCACTCCACACTCTGCGCGCCGACATCGACTACGGCTTCTACGAGGCGCGGACTACCTTCGGCCGCATCGGCGTGAAGTGCTGGATCAACAAGGGCGAGATCATGCCCGAGGGCTACGCTGGCGCCGACCTCACGGACGTCAACGCCCCGCGTCCCGGCGAGGAGCGCGGCGGCCGCGACGGCGGGGGGCGTGGCCGAGGCGGTCGCGGCGGTCCCGGCGGCGGAGGCCGCGGTGGGCCCGGAGGTCGGGGCGGCGGCCCCGGCGGGCGCGGCGGCTCCGGTCCTGGAGGTCGCGGCGGCGGCCCGGGCGGCGGCGGCGGTCGCGGCGGCGGCGGCGGTCGCGGCGGCGGCCCCGGGGGCGGTGGTGGTCGTGGTGGCGGCCGTCCGGCGCCCGAAGGTGCGCGGTCGAGTGGAGGCGAGGGCCGTGGTCGCGGCGAGGGCGGCGGTCGCGCCGAGCCTCCGGCGCCCGCGCAGCCGGAGTCCCCGCCGCAGCCTCCGGCCGGCGGCGGCGGTGGTCCGTCGCAGGCCCAGACGAGCGACGCGCCGCCCGCGGAGGGCCAGGCCTGATGCTCCAGCCGAAGCGCATCAAGTTCCGCAAGCACCATCGCGGGCGGCGGCGCGGGTTCTCCCGCGGCCAGACGCACGTGCAGTTCGGCGAGTACGGGCTGAAGTCGCTGGAGGCCGGCTGGCTGAGCAACCGGCAGATCGAGGCCGCGCGGATCGCGATGACGCGCAAGATCAAGCGCGGCGGCAAGGTGTGGATCAACGTCTATCCCGACAAGCCGGTCACCGCGAAGCCGGCGGAGACCCGCATGGGCTCGGGCAAGGGCAACCCCGAGGGCTGGGTGGCGGTGGTCAAGCCCGGCCGCGTGATGTTCGAGCTGGCCGGTGTGCCGGAGCCGCTGGCCCGCGAGGCGATGCGGCTGGCCGGCCACAAGCTGCCCGTCAAGAGCAAGTTCGTCCTGCGCGAGGACGCCCACTGATGCCCAGCGGCAAGGAAGTCCACGACATGACCGACGACGTCCTGGTGGAGCACATCCGCACCACCCGACAGGAGCTGTTCGGGCTGCGCTTCCAGCACGCCACCGGCGAGCTGGAGAACACGTCGACGGTGGGCGCCACCAAGCGCGACCTGGCGCGCGCCCTCACGGTCGCCCGCGAGCGCGGCCTCGACCTCGAGCACGAGCTGAGCAGGCATGGCTGAGGAAGAGAAGGAAGAGCAGGTCGAGGAGACCCCGACCGAGGAGCCCGTGGCGGAGGAGCCGGCTGCGGAGGAGGCTCCCGCCGAGGAGCCCACCGCCGAGGAGCCCACCGCCGAGGAGCCCGCCCCCGCGCCGCCGGCCGAGCCCGAGGAGGTCCTGCACCGGGCCGCCGCGCCTGCGGCCCCCGAGCCCCCCGCCGCGGCCAAGCCCCAGGGCAAGCCCAAGGTCCGCCAGGGCGTCGTGGTCTCCGACCGCGCGGACAAGACCATCACCGTGCGCGTCGACCTCACCCGCCGCCACCGCCTCTACGAGAAGACCATCCGCTCCTCCTCCACACTCCACGCCCACGACGAGGGCAACGAGGCCCACGTCGGCGACACCGTCCGCGTCGAGGAGAGCCGCCCCCGCTCGCGGACCAAGCGCTGGCGGCTGCTCGAGGTCCTGGAGCGTGCGCGGTGATCCAGAACGAGACCCGTCTGCGGGTGGCCGACAACACCGGCGCCCGGGAGATCCTCTGCATCCGCGTCCGCGGCGGCTCGCGGCGGCGCTACGCCGGCGTGGGCGACGTGATCGTGGCCACCGTCAAGCAGGCCAATCCGCAGGGCTCGGTCAAGAAGGGCGAGGTGGTCAACGCGGTGGTGGTCCGCACCCGCAAGGAGTTCGGTCGCGACGACGGCACCTACATCGCCTTCGACGAGAACGCGGCCGTGCTCATCGACGCCCAGAACAACCCCCGCGGCACCCGCATCTTCGGCCCCGTGGCCCGGGAGCTGCGCGACCGCAACTTCATGAAGATCGTCTCGCTCGCCCCGGAGGTGCTCTAGCCGTGAAGGTCCGCAGCGGCGACACGGTCACCGTCATCGGCGGCAAGGACCGCGGCAAGACCGGCAAGGTGCTGCGCGTCGACCCGCGCCGCCAGCGCGTGTTCGTGGAGGGCCTCAACATGGTCAAGCGCCACCAGCGCCCCCAGCAGGTGCGCGACGCCCAGCGGGCGGAGAGCGTCGGCGGGGTGATCGAGAAGGAGGGGCCGATCCACGTCTCCAACGTGATGCTGGTCGACCCCAAGGAGAACAAGCCCACCCGCGTGGGGATCGAACGCGGCGAGGACGGCGCGCGCCGCCGCGTCGCCCGCCGCTCCGGCGCCCACATCGACTGAGACCACCGATGGCCGCTCGACTCAAGGAACGCTACGCCCAGGAGATCCGCCCCCGGCTGATGGAGCGCTTCGGCTACAGCACGCCGATGCAGGCGCCGCAGATCCAGAAGATCACGCTGAACATGGGAGTGGGCGACGCCAAGCAGGACTCCAACGTCCTGGACGCCGCCGGCGAGCAGCTGGCGATCATCGCCGGCCAGCGGCCCAACGTCCGTCGCGCCCGCAAGTCCATCGCCCAGTTCAAGGTGCGCGAGGGGATGCCGGTGGGCGTCAGCGTGACGCTGCGCGGCCAGCGCTCGTACGAGTTCCTGGACCGGCTGATGTCGGTGGCGATCCCGCGCATCCGCGACTTCCGCGGGCTGAGCCCCCGGTCGTTCGACGGCCGCGGCAACTACTCGCTGGGCATCCGCGAGCAGATCATCTTCCCCGAGATCGACTACGACGCGATCGACCAGGTGCGCGGGCTCGACGTCACGATCACCACCAGCGCCTCCAGCGACGAGGAGGCCTTCGTGCTGCTCGAGGCGTTCGGGATGCCGTTCTCGCGCGAGGGCCGCCCCGGCGGTCCCACCGCCGAGGAGGAGGAGGCGGCCGAGGAGGAGCACCGCCGCGAGGAGGCCCGCGCCCGGGCCGAGGCCGAGCAGGCGGCCCTGGAGCAGCTCAAGGAGGAGAACCCCGAGGCCTACGCCAAGCCCGAGCCCGAGCCCGAGGAGGGCGAGGAGGGCGAAGCCGGCGAGGCCGGCGAACCGCAGTCAGGCGAAGAGAGCTAGGAGGACATGGCCAAGACGTCACAGATCGTGCGCCAACGGCGCGCCCCCAAGTTCAGGACCCGCGGCTACACGCGCTGCCGCCGCTGCGGCCGCGCCCGCGCGGTGTACCGGAAGTTCGGCATCTGCCGGATCTGCCTGCGCGAGCTCGCGCACGAGGGCTTCATCCCCGGGATGACCAAGTCGAGCTGGTAGGAGCCGCCGTCACATGACGATGACCGACCCCACCGCCGACTTCCTCACCCGGATCCGCAACGCGCTGCACGCCCAGCACGACGTCGCCGAGGCGCCCGCCTCCCGGCTGAGCACCGAGATCGCCCGCATCCTCAAGGAGCAGGGCTACATCGAGGGCTACGAGCTCCGTCCGCCCGAGCCCCGCCGGGCCGGCGACCGCGTGGTCGTGCGGCTGCGCTACACCGAGGACCGCCAGTCGGTGATCTCCGGCCTGCGCCGGGTGTCGCGGCCCGGTCGGCGCACCTACGTGGACGCCCGCCACATCCCCAAGGTCCTGGGCGGCATGGGTACCACGATCGTCTCCACCTCCCAGGGCCTGATGACCGGCCACGACGCCCGCCAGCGAGGGATCGGCGGCGAGGTCCTGGCCGAGGAGTGGTGAGGCGCGCGTGAGCCGCATCGGCAAGCAGCCCATCCCCGTGCCCACCGGGGTCACCGTGTCGATCGAGACCGACCGCGTGCGGGTCAACGGGCCCAAGGGGGAGCTCTCCGAGCGCATCCCCCGCGACATCGTGGTCGAGCTGGAGGGGGGCACCGCCGGCGAAGCCGGTGGTCAGGTGCTGGTCAAGCGCCCCACCGACCGCGGCGAGCACCGCGCCCTGCACGGCCTCACGCGGTCGCTGGTGGCCAACATGGTCACCGGGGTCACCGACGGCTACCAGAAGGCGCTGGAGATCCAGGGCGTGGGCTACCGCGCCCAGAAGCGCGGCGAGGACCTGGAGCTGGCGCTGGGCTACTCCCACCCGGTGTCGGTGAAGGCGCCGGAGGGGATCGAGTTCGACGTGCCCTCGCCCACTCGGATCGTGGTCCGCGGCATCTCGAAGCAGCTGGTGGGCGAGGTGGCCGCGAACATCCGCAAGCAGCGGCCCCCCGAGCCCTACAAGGGCAAGGGCATCCGCTACGAGGGCGAGTACGTCGCCCGGAAGGTGGGGAAGCGGGCGTGAGCCTGGCGACGAAGCCTGTAAATCGACTCCGCCGCCGGCGCCGCGTCCGGGCCAAGGTGCGGGGGACGGCCGAGCGGCCCCGGATCTCGGTCTTCCGCTCCAACCGCGGCATCGGCGCCCAGCTCATCGACGACGAGCGCGGTCACACCGTGGCCGCGGCGTCCTGGATCGAGGCCGGCGTGCGCGACTTGGGGCGGATGGAGCAGGCCGAGCGCATCGGCCGCCTCCTGGCCGAGCGTGCCCAGGCCGCCGGCGTGCAGCGCGCGGTTTTCGACCGCGGCGGCTACCGCTACCACGGCCGCGTCCGCAAGCTGGCCGAGGGCGCCCGCGAGGGCGGCCTGGCGATCTGAATCGAAGACCCCTCCGCTACCCTCAGGAACGAGCATGCCCGTACCCGACAGAAGCGTCAGCCCCGCCGGCCTCGACCTCCAGGAGCGCGTGGTGGAGATCAACCGTGTGGCCAAGGTCGTCAAGGGCGGCCGGCGGTTCTCGTTCACCGCGCTGGTCGTGGTGGGCGACGAGAACGGCATCGTGGGCGTGGGCTACGGGAAGGCCAACGAGGTCCCAGTGGCGATTCAGAAGGGGGTCGAGCGGGCCAAGAAGAGCCTGTTCCGCGTCCCCATGCACGGCTCCACGATCACGCACAAGGTGGTGGGCCGCTACGGCTCCGGGCAGGTGATGCTCAAGCCGGCCGCGCCCGGCACCGGCGTCATCGCCGGCGGCGGCGTGCGCGCCGTCCTGGAGCTGGCGGGCATCCACGACATCCTGTCCAAGAGCCTCGGCTCGCAGAACCCGATCAACCTGGTCAAGGCCACCAAGGCGGGCCTGCAGTCGCTGCGCCGGCCCGAGGAGGTCGCGGAGCTGCGCGGCCTGACGGTGGCCCACGTGCTGGGCCTGGCCGAGCCCGCCGGGGACGGCGCGCCCGACGCGGCCGGCGAAGGTGCGCCCGAGTCCGCGACAGAGGCGCCCGCCAGCTGATGGCCCGCGTGCGCGTCACCCAGCGCCGGTCGCGCAACGGCGCCAATCCGTCCCAGCGCGACACGCTGCGCTCGCTCGGCCTGCGGCGGATCCGCCACAGCGTCGAGCACGAGGACACCCCGCAGGTGCGGGGAATGGTCCGGCGCGTGCGCCACCTCGTGGAGGTCGAGGAGCCCTGACGATGGCGGGCGAGCCTCGGATCGGCCTGCACTCCCTCAAGCCCCGAAAGGGCAGCCGCAAGGCGCCCAAGCGCGTGGGCCGGGGCGAGGGCTCGGGCGTGGGCAAGACCGCCGGGCGCGGCCAGAAGGGCTACGGCGCCCGCTCCGGTGCGAAGAAGCGCGTGCGCTTCGAGGGCGGGCAGAACCCCATCCACATGCGGATGCGCAAGCTGCGCGGCCCCCACATGAAGAAGTCGATGCCGTTCGAGCCCTTCCGCACGCAGACCCAGCCGGTCAACCTGGCCGACCTGGAGACGCGCTTCGACGCCGGCGCCGAGGTCACCCCCCAGGGGCTGCGCGAGCGGGGCCTGGCCAAGCGCAAGGACGTCCCGGTCAAGATCCTGGCCCGGGGCGAGCTGAGCAAGGCCCTGACCGTCCACGCCCACGGCTTCAGCGCCGCCGCGCGCGAGCGCATCGAGTCCGCGGGCGGCACCTGCCAGGTCGTCGAGGACTAGCGCCGTGTTCGTCACGATCGCCAAGTCGTTCACGGTCCCGGAGATCCGCCGCAAGCTGGCGTTCACGGCGGCGATGCTGGCGCTCTACCGCCTGGGCTCGCACATCCCCGTGCCGGGAATCGACACCGCCGCCGTCTCCGACATCCAGAAGCACTTCGGAAGCTCGAGCATCCTGGGCTTCCTCAACCTCTTCTCGGGCGGCGGCCTCCAGCGGATCGCGATCTTCGCGCTGGGGATCATGCCCTA
>VAXS01000106.1 GCA_005883255.1 Actinomycetota bacterium
CAGAACTCCTTCAGGCCTGAGGTTCCGCCCGAGCCGGACGACGTCCCGCCGGACGAGCCGCCCGAGCTCCCGCCCGAGCCCCCGCTCCCGGAGCCGCCGCTGCCCGACGTCCCTCCGCTGCCGCTTCCGCCGCTGCCCGAGCCGCCGCTGCCCGACGTGCCGCCGGAGCCGCTGCCGGCCGAGCCGCTGGTGTCGGTGCCGCCGGAGCCGCTGGTGTCGGTGCCGGTCGAGCCGGTGGTGTCGGTGGACGTGGTGGCGCTGGTGGCCGTGGTGGGCGTCGTCGCCGTGGCCGGCGGCGGGATGGTGCCCGACGGGACGGTCAGCTCGGGAGTGGAGAGCTGGTCGGCCGACGTGGTGCTGCTGCCGCATCCCGCGACCGCCACCGCCACCAGGACGCCGCCGAGCGCCAGGAGGGCTACGAATGCCGGAAGGCGGATGGGCATGTGACGTGGGGGGACGCGGGGGGGCTAGCTGCGGTCGAGCGGGGCCATCCGCCGACCACAGTGGGGGCAGTCGTTGAGGTCCTTCTGGGCGAGCTGGTCGCACCAGGTGCAGAAGCGGAGGTTCTCGACCGCCCACGGCAGCTCCGACGGCGACGGGGCCAGCGGGAGCAGCTTTCCGACCACCTCGAGCTGGTCACCGGTCTCGCGGTCGACGTAGTCGCGCCCGGGCTCGGCCTCCACGATGAGCTCGCGGCCGCTGGACGGGGCGCGCAGGCGGTACTTCTGTCGCACGCTCATGAGTTCGCGGACTCTACCAACGGCTCCTGCCTGGATGAGCACGGCATCATGCACGCCGCGTGCGGATCCTCGTCTTCCACGGCTACCTCCTCCGGGGCACCGGCTCGAACGTCTACAACGCCGAGATCGCGGCGGCGCTGGTCCGCCTGGGCCACGAGGTGCACCTGCTCTGCCAGGACCGCGATCCGCTGGAGCTGGACTTCGTCGACGCCGCCGGGGACTGGGATCGTGGCGCCCTGCGGGTGCAGGAGCGCCGCCGGCCGGCCCGCTGCACCGTCTACCGGCCGAACATCGGCGGCCTGCTGCCGGTGTACGTCGCCGACCGCTATGCGGGGATCGACGCCCGGCCGTTCCCCGAGCTGGACGACGAGGAGCTCGCGCGATACCTGGAGGCCAACGTGGCGGCCGTGCGCGAGGTGGCCGACGGCGCCCGCCCCGACGTGGCGCTGGCCAACCACCTGGTGATGGGACCGGCCATCCTGGCCCGGGCGCTGGCCGAGCGGGTCCCGTACGCGATCAAGGTCCACGGCAGCGCGCTGGAGTACACGGTCAAGCCCCATCCCCGTTTCCTGCCCTACGCGCACGAGGGCGTGGCGGCCGCCCGCGCCGTGCTGGTGGGATCGCGCCACACCGCCGAGAGCCTGTGGGCGGCGCTCGACGATCCAGACCTGCCGGCGAAGACTCGCCTGGGCCCGCCCGGCGTGGACGTCCACGCCTTCGAGCCGCGCGCGCCGGCGCAGGCCCGCGCCGGCATCGAGCGCCTGATCGCCGGGCTCGCCCGCGGGGCCGCCGGCCGCCCCGCGACGCCGGCTCCGGCGGCCGTCCCCGACGACTCGTCCTTCGCCACCGACCCCGCCGCCGCGGCCGCCGCCCTGCGCTCCCTGCGCCCCGCGCGGGATCGGCTGGTGGCCTTCGTGGGCAAGCTGCTGCTGGCCAAGGGCGTCGACCTGCTGCTCGCGGCCTGGCCGCTGGTGGTGGAGCGCGTGCCCGAGGCTCGGCTGGTGGTGGTGGGCTTCGGGGGTTACCGGGCCGGCTCCGAGCGCCTGGTGGCCGCGCTCGCGGCCGCCGACCTCGAAGCGCTCCGCGCGCTGGCCGACCGCGGCCGCGCCGAGGAGGGCGGCCCGCCCGGCAGGCTGCACATGCTCGGCTCCCTCCTGGACCGGCTCCAGGCCGATCCCGCCGCCCGCGAGCGCTACCTCCGCGCGGCCCCCACCGCCGCGGGGCGGATCGCCTTCACCGGCCGCCTCGAGCACGGCGAGCTGGCCGACCTGCTCCCGGCGTGCGAGGCGATGGCCGTCACCAGCACCTTCCCCGAGGCGTTCGGCATGGTGGCGGCCGAGGGAGCCGCCTGCGGCGTCCTCCCGGTCAGCGCCCACCACTCGGGGCTGGCGGAGGTGAGCGACGCGCTGGCCGCCGCCGTGCCCGAGCCCGCCCGCGAGTGGCTGGCCTTCGCGCTCGGAGACCAGGCGGTCGAGGACCTGGCCGACCGCCTGGTGGCCTGGCTGCTGGCGCCGCCCCAGGCGCGCCGCGAGACCCGGGCCGCCCTGGTGGACACCGTCCGCGCCCGCTGGTCCTGGGAGGGCGTCGCCCGGGGGATCCTGGCGGCCGCCGAGGGGCGGCTCGACGAGCTCCCTGGGTTAGAGTTCCCGCCGCCATGAGGACCGCCGTCGCCCGCCTCCCCCGCCGCCTGCGCGCGGGCGTCCTGGTCGCCGGCGGAGCCGCCGCGCTGGTGGGGCTGGGCGGCTGCGCCGTCAAGCACGCCCAGGGGGACTTGGTCAATGGCAAGAAGCTGTTCGTGGCCAAGTGCGGCTCCTGCCACGTGCTCAACCGGGCGGCGACCAAGGGGACGGTCGGGCCCAACCTCGACCAGGCCTTCGACCGCGCCCTCCACGACGGCTTCCAGCGCAGCGTGGTCCGCGAGGTGGTGGAGAAGCAGATCCTCTATCCCAACATCAACGGGGTGATGCCGGCCAAGCTGGTCCGGGGCCAGGCCGCCGTGGACGTGGCCGCCTACGTGGGCTACGCCGTCGCGCGCCAGGGCAAGGACACGGGCGCCCTGGCCGCCGCCGTCGGTGCTGCGCAGCAGGCCCTGGCCACCGAGCAGAACGGCGCGCTGACCATCCCCGCCAACCCCACGGGACAGCTCCTCTACACGTTCAAGAACGCCCAGGCCAAGCCGGGCCCGGTCACGATCCAGTCCCCCAACAAGTCCACTGTCCCGCACGACATCTCGATCCAGGGCAACGGGCTCAACCAGAACGGGCCGGTGGTCTCCAACGGCGGGACCTCGACGCTCAAGGTCACGCTCAAGCCGGGCACCTACACGTTCTACTGCTCGGTCGACGCCCACCGCCAGGCGGGGATGGTCGGCCAGATCACCGTCAAGTAGGCGCCGGCTGGCCGCTCGCGGCGCGCTCCACGCGCTCGCGCAGCTCGGCCCCCCGACCGGCCGCCACCGCGCGGGCCGCCCGCTCCTCGGTGAGCTCGACGCCCCGGGACGCGGCCAGGTCCAGCAGCTCCTGGCGCTCGTCGGCCAGCCGGGCGGCGCGCAGGAACAGCCACCCAAACAGGCAGATGGTGACGATGCTGCCCTCGACCATCATCACGCCGCCCGCGACGTTGGTGTCCTGCAGGGGCGACAGCCCGTAGTGCTCGGTGCGCCCGTCGTAGAACGAGTACGCCGCCTGGCCGGACCACAGCAGCACGTTGGCCAGGATCGCCCCCGCCAGGCGCACGGCGATGACATAGCCCAGCCGGGCCAGCGTCCCGAACCAGGCGGGCTTGGGGAGCGGCCCCAGCAGCGCCAGCCACATGTTGACCCCGAACCCCAGGAACATCAGGTGCTCGAGCACGTGCACCGCCGGGTGGCGCAGCGCCGCCTCGTAGAAGACCGGCAGGTGCCAGACGTAGAAGTCGACGATCCACAGCGGCAGGGCCACTGCCGGGTGGGCCAGGACCCGCAGCCGGGACAGGCCGGGCGCGTGCAACACCGGCTGCATCACCGGTCCGGTCAGGCCCAGCACGATGAGCAGCGCCGCCACGTCCCCCAGCAGCAGGTGCTGGACCATGTGCAGGGAGAACAGCGAGTCGGAGATGCGGTCCATGGGCGGCGAGAGCGCGCCCAGGATCACCGCCAGGCCGCCCAGGAAGCAGGCCTGGCGCCAGCGGGGGACCGGCCGGCCCCGCTCGGCGAGCCGCCGGGTGCGGTGGCGATACGGGAGCCAGTAGGCGACGGCGGCGACCGCCAGGGGGACCAGCCCGACCAGGTCCTTGGACACGCCCGGAAGGGTACGCCGCGCCGGTACTGCCTAGGTGACGGCGCGCACGATCAGCACGACCGCCACCACCACCGCCGCCACCGCCAGCACGTAGAGGAAGAAGCGGAAGGCCTCCGCCTCGGTGCGCAGCGGGTTCAGCACGCCGGCCGCCTCAGAGGATGTAGATCGTCGTGTAGACGATGATCCACATGACGTCGACGAAGTGCCAGTAGATCCCCGGCACCTCGACCCCGCGATGGGACTCGGCCGAGAAGTGCCCGCGGAACGCGCGGATCGTGACCATCGACAGCAGGATCAGGCCTATGCACACGTGGGCGCCGTGCAGGCCCGTGAGCCCGTAGAAGATCGAGCCCTGGGCCGAGTCGTGGGGCGCGAAGCCCACGTGCACGTACTCGTTGACCTGCAGGGTGAGGAAACAGATCCCCAGGAACAGGGTGGACAGGATGCCCGCCCGCAGCCCGAAGCGGTTGCCGTTCTTGATCGAGGTCTGGGCCCAGTGCATGGTCAGCGACGAGGACAGGAGCACCGCGGTGTTGATCGCCACCGGCCCGGTCGGGATCTCCATGCCGGGCGCCGGCCAGGGATCGCCCTGCACGACCCGGATGAAGAAGTAGGCCGTGAAGAACGCCCCGAAGATCATCACCTCGCTGATGATGAAAAGCAGCATCCCCAGCAGCTGGGGCTCCACCCGCGAGCTGCGGTTGGCCTCGGGCGGGTGCTCGACGTGGGCGTGGGCGGCGGAGGCGGCTTCCATGGCTACTGGGTGGCGGCCGGCTCGGCGGGCTCCGCGGGCTCGGCCTCCTCCGCGGCCTCGACGTGCTCGACCGGCTTGCCGGTGTCCTCGCGCAGGCGCTCCACCAGGTCGGCGCGCAGCCAGCCCGAGCGGGTGGTCGGGAGGGTGGAGACCACCACGTCGTTGACCCGGAACGACTCCAGCGCGTTGCGGGCGGCGTCGTAGGGATCCGGATCGCCGATCATCCCGGCGCACACCAGGCCCTCCTCGCGGAAGCGCCGCAGCGTGGCGTTGAGGCGGGCCCGCGCCGCGGGCGCGGCGTCCCCCTGGCCGTGGGGCTGGGGGACCACGACGACGAACAGGGTCGCGCCCTCGGCCGCCTTGGCCTGGCAGCGTGGACACGATGACCTCGTCGGGCTCGTACAGCGCGATGCCGTCCATCGCGGCCGTGAACGGGTCCTCGTCGCCGACCTCGCCCTCGATCGCGATCCCCTCCTGGGTCAGGAACTGCCCGGCCAGCGAGAGGCGGACCTCGGCGGCGTTCCGCACCGCCTCGTCGTAGATCACGCGTCCGTGCGCCGGCCGGTTGCGCGGCACGACCAGCGCGAAGCGGACGTCGCCGCCGGCGTTCTCGGCGCGGATCTTGTCGAGGAGCTTGGCGCCCCCCATCGTCTGGTTGGCGACCACGAGGACGGTCTTCACCCGCTACTCACTCCCTCGCCACCTGGGTCGCGCCGCCGCCCGCCGGCGTGGGCGGCCGCACCTCGCCGGGCTTGCGGAACACGCCGTGGACGGCGCCGGGCACCCCGTACTCGTACGGCCCGCCCACCACCGTGGGCACGGTGTCGAAGTTGAAGATCGGCGGCGGCGAGGAGACCTGCCACTCCAGCGTGAGCGCCCGCCACGGGTTCGCCTCCGCCCGGGGGCCGCCCCGCCAGCTGGAGACCATGTTGTAGAGGAAGACCAGCGTGCTGGCGCCCACCACGAACGCCGAGAGCGAGATGAACAGGTTCCAGCCCGCGTACTGCTGGGAGTAGTCGGCCACCCGCCGCGGCATCCCCCGCAGCCCGATGTAGTGCATGGGCCCGAAGGTGAGGTTGAAGAAGATGAACGTCAGCCAGAAGTGCAGCTTGCCCAGGCGCTCGTCGAACATCCGCCCGGTCATCTTCGGGAACCAGTAGTAGACCCCGGCGAATATCGTGAACAGCGATCCGCCGAACAGCACGTAGTGGATGTGGGCGACTATGAAGTAGGTGTCGCTTACGTGGATGTCCACGGGGATCATGGCCAGCATCACGCCGCTGATCCCGCCGATGACGAACATCGTCAGGAAGCCCAGGGCGAACAGCATCGGCGTGTCCAGGTGCAGCACGCCGCGCCACAGCGTGGCCAGCCACGAGAACACCTTGATCCCCGTGGGCACCGCGATGATCGCGGTGGTGATCATCATCGGTATTCGTATCCACGACTGCATGCCCGACACGAACATGTGGTGCGCCCAGACCGTGAACCCCAGCACCACGATCGCCAGCAGCGAGAACGCCATCATCCGGTAACCGAAGATCGGCTTGCGGGACTTGACCGAGATGATCTCGCTGATGATCCCGAAGCCCGGCAGCATCATGATGTAGACCGCCGGGTGCGAGTAGAACCAGAAGATGTGCTGGTAGCTGAGCACGTCGCCGCCCTGGGCCGCGTCGAAGAAGTGGAAGTGCAGCGCCCGGTCGAGCAGGACCAGGAACTGGGAGGCGGCGATGAACGGGGTGGCGATCACGACCAGCAGCGAGGTCGAGAAGTTCGCCCACACCAGCAGCGGCATCCGCCAGAAGCTCATGCCCGGCGCCCGCATGGTGATGATCGTGACCAGGAAGTTCAGGGCGGTGGCCACCGAGGAGGCCCCCGCGAACTGGACGCCGACCGTGAAGAACAGCTGGCCGATCGGCTGGTCGGTGGACAGCGGCGCGTAGGCCGTCCACCCGGTGGAGAACGAGCCGCCCGGGACCAGGAACGAGGCCATCATCATCAGGCCCGCGATCGGCAGCATCCAGTAGGACACGGCGTTCAGCCGCGGGAACGCCATGTCCGGCGCCCCGATCATCAGCGGCAGGACGAAGTTCGCCAGGCCGGCGAAGACCGGGATCACGAACAGGAAGATCAGGATCGAGGCGTGCACCGAGAACAGCCCGTTGAAGCCATCGGTGGACACGAACTGCATCCCGGGCTGCGCCAGCTCGGCCCGCATCAGCATGGCCAGCGAGCCGCCCACCAGCAGGAAGAAGAACGAGGTGACCGTGTACTGGATCCCGATCACCTTGTGGTCGGTGTTGACCCGGAAGTAGTCCTTCCAGGACCGGGCGCCGTGGCCGGAGTGGTCCTCGGGCCGCGTGGGCCGGCCGGTCAGGTAGTAGAACCAGTAGTCGAAGGCGCCCAGCCCGAACAGGAAGCCCAGCGGGGCGGAGAGCAGGCCCACGATCGTGACCGCGTCGCCGTCGAGCACGGGGTGCAGGCCCTGGGCGGCCCGCACGGGGAGCACGATCGCGTAGGCCAGGGCGAAGCCCAGCGCGGCCCCGATCAGACCCCGGTGGAGCCCCGGCGCCCGCAACCTGGCAGTCATCTCCTCGCCTCCTCTCCGGTCATGTCGCCTTGCTCGCCTGCGCCTGCTTGCGCTGCATCCAGGCCTGGAAGTCGGCCGGCGCCATCACGTGGGCAGTCTGCCGCATCGTGGAGTGGCCCAGCCCGCACAGCTCGGCGCACACCACCGGGTAGGACCCGAAGCGGGACGGCGTGATGCGGTAGTGCGTGGTGATCCCCGGCACCGCGTCGATCTTGATGCGGAACTCGGGGACCCAGAAGTCGTGGATGACGTCCTTGGAGCGGACGTTGAACTTCACCGACTTCCCCTTGGGGAGGTAGAGCTGGGTGCTCGTGATCGGCTTGGCGCCGGCGTTGGCCGCGGGATACGTGAAGCTCCAGGCGAACTGCTGCCCGGTCACGTTGACCACCATCTCGTGCTTGGGCTTGTGCTCGATGTTGCGCAGCGTCACGTACGCGTAGCTGCACAGCCCCACCAGCAGCATGGCCGGGATGGCGGTCCAGACCACCTCCAGCAGCGTGTTCCCGTGGATGGGCGGGCCGTCCTTGAGCTCGTCGCCCGGGCGCATCCGGAACTTCCAGACCGAGAACAGCACCACGACCTCGACGAACACGAAGATCGGCACCGAGGCGATCAGCAGGACGTCGAAGAGCGTGTCGACCTTCTTGGCCTGGGTGGACCCGGCGATCGGGAACCAGTCGATCGACAGGGCCACCGCGATGCCGATCGCGGACGCGATCAGCCCGATGACGATCATCTGCGCGAGCTGGTGCCTACGCACAGCGGATCTCGCTCCCGGGCCCCATGCCCGCGGCATCCTACGCCACGTCCTCGCGGGACGACAACGAGGAGCCGGAGAGGTGTCAGCGCTCTTTCCCTGCCGTCGGAGCCCGCGCTAGGATGGGCTCGAAGCTTGCCTCAAACGTTGCTAGGGAGGCCTGGATGCAGGTACGAGACGCCATGAGCCCGACGGTCCTCACGGTCGGTCCCGGCCACACGATCCGCCAGGTCGCGACGCAGATGGCCGAGCGCAACATCGGCGCCGCCGTGGTCCGCGATCCCGACGCGCCCGGCCCCGGCATCATCACCGAGCGCGACATCCTCAAGTCGGTGGGCGCCGGTCAGGACCCCGACACCGAGCTGGTCGCCGACCACCTGACCTCCGACCTGGTGTTCGCCACTCCCGACTGGTCGCTGGAGGAGGCGGCGGCGGCGATGGCCCGCGGGGGCTTCCGCCACCTGATCGTGGTCGAGCACGGCGACGTGCTGGGGGTCATCTCCGTCCGCGACATCATCCGCTGCTGGTCGCAGGACGGCGCGACGTCGGTGATGGGCGAGCAGGGCGCGGGCTAGTGCTCTAGCGGCAGGTCCTCGACGTCGCGGCGGACGTCGCGGATCCACAGCACCAGGCACACCAGCGCCAGGATCCCGCCGAGGATCGACAGCAGCCAGGTGGTGGTCACGCCGATCAGGGCGGTCGTGATGCCCACGGCCATCAGGGCGGGGATCGCGGTGGGCCCCGGGAGGTGGATCTCCTCTCCGGTGGGCGGCGCCTCGACCGCCTCGGGCGGCTCCTGTCGTGGGTCAGTCACCTTGCGCCTCCGTCCGGTCGGCGCCTGCGATGACGACGCCGGGCCTCCCGCCCGTCGTAAACGCTCCGCTTCGCTCCGCTCATGAGACGTAGATCGCCGCGGCCAGGAACGACATGCCGAACATGAACAGCGCGATCGCCCCCACGATGAGGCCGGAGCGGATGTTCTTGCGCGCGAGCTGACGGTCCATGCGGGCCTCCTAGAGATGGGCGTCCAGCACCATGGCGCCGAACAGCAGCGCCAGGTAGAGGAGCGAGAACAGGTACAGGCGCAGCGCCGAGCGCCGATCGGCCCGCCGGTACAGGACGACCGCCCCGGCGATGAACGCGGCGCCCAGCGCCATCGAGCAGGCCAGGTAGACGAAGCCGAACCCGCCGGCGCAGAAGGGCAGCTGGGTGACCGCGTAGAGCAGCAGCGTGTAGAGCAGGATCTGGCGGCGCGTCTCGTGCTCGCCGCGGACCACCGGGAGCATCGGGACCCCGACCTTGGCGTA
>VAXS01000107.1 GCA_005883255.1 Actinomycetota bacterium
CCCTCGAGCTCGCGATAGGCCCGGCCGAAGCGCCCGCTGGAGAACTCGAACTCGCTGGCCTCCGCCCACATCGCCGCCAGGAAGGAGCGCAGCGCGGCGTCCGCCCGCTCGCCGGCGTCGGCGGGGACGCGGGGCTCGCCGCGCACGCGCAGGTAGCCCTCCAGGCCGCCCAGCGACTCCAGGGCCCGGCGGGCGGGGACGTAGGTGGGCAGGCGGGCCAGATCTCCCAGCCGCTCGCGGATGAACTCGCCGGTCAGCGGCCGGTAGCAGTACAGGGGGGCGCGGGCGCCGGGCGACTCGACGACCTCGAAGGGGATCTCGGCGCCGGCGGAGGCGTCGGCCTCCAGCTGGAGGGCCGCCTGCTCGGCGAAGTCGCGGAGCGTCTGGTGGAGGGTGCGGTTGCGCATGCCGCGCCGTTCGGCGCGGCGGGGCCGGCTCCTGCCGCGCGCAGGCGCGCTTGCAGCGGCTAGGCGGCGGCCTGGGCGGGCTCGCGGACCTCGGCCAGGTCCTCGTCCCCGGCCAGGCAGCCGCCGTCGGCGTTCAGCCAGCGGCGACCGTAGACGCGCATGTCCTCGACGATCGGGAGCAGCGCTCGGCCCTTGTCGGTCAGCGCGTACTCCACCCGGGGCGGGACCTCCGCATACGTGCGGCGCTCCACGATGCCCTCCTCCTCCAGCGCCCGCAGGCGGAGCGAGAGGGTGCGCGGACTGATGCCGGCCAGCGAGCGCTCGAGCTCGCAGAAGCGGGAGCGGCCTTCGCCCAGGTCGCGGATGACCAGCATCGTCCACTTGGAGCAGACGATCTCGGCGGTCCGGCAGACGGGGCAGTCGGAGTTCCCATGCGACGACATGCACCCTTAAGGGTAGCGCAAGACTTTACGAAGTGAAGTGTGGGTTTCTCAGCCGCCGAGCACGTTGCCCAGCAACCCGCCGCCGCCGCTGCCGCCGCCCGACGCCGGCGCGCCGCTGACCCGGCCCTCCGAGGGCTGGACCAGCACCCAGCCCTGGCCCTGGAACCCCATCTGGACGGTCTCGCCGGACCCGCGCCCGATCAGCGTCTTGACGTTGACGTCGGTCTTGACCGACGTGGTCACCCCCGACGACCAGGTGATGGCCGCCTGGGCGTCCGCGAACGTGGGCGCCGAGGCCACGTTGAGCAGCACCGGCGGGCCGTCGGACAGGACTGCCACCCAGCCGCTGCCGGACAGCGAGGTGTTGAACAGGCCGCCGCCCATCATCCCGCTCGCGCCCTGGACGCGCTCGATGTCCCAGTCGATCCCCGAGTCGAAGGCCAGCAGGTTGGGGCCGTTGACGGTGATCTTGTCGTCCTCGAGGTAGATCAGGTGGATGTCCTGGGCGGTGTCCGCCAGGAACACCTCGCCGCTGCCGGTGACCTTCATCAGGCTGGTGCCCTCGCCGCTGACGGCCTTCTTGAGCATGCGGCTCATCCCGCCCGAGCCGGCGTGCTCGAACGTCACCTCGCCCTGATAGGCGACCATCGAGCCCAGCTTGGCCTGGACGGTTACCTGGTCGAGGTGGACCTTCAGCAGCTTGGAGTTCTGCAGGGCGAAGGCGTCGGGGGACTGCGTCTCGTTGAACTGAGCCAGGGTGGTTTGCATGGCGCGAATATCGCCGTCGCGGACGGGCGGCGTCAAGTGGAGACGCCCGCGGTGCGCCGCGAGTCCACGTCGTCCAGGTCCTCCATGGAGGTGGCGCGGCGGCCGTCGGACGCGACGAGGAGCTTGAAGTCGTGGGGATGGGTGGCGGTCCGCAGGGCCTCTTCCATCGAGATGCGACCGGCCTGGAGGTGGCTGAGCAGCGCCTGGTCGAAGGTCTGCATCCCGTAGTACTCGCCCTCCTGGATGACCTCGTGGAGGCGGCCCGTCTGCGCCGGGTCCGTGACCATGTCCCGCACGCGCCCGGTCATGACCAGGACCTCGCACACCGCGACGCGGCCGCTGCCATCGACGTTGGGGATCAGACGCTGCGAGACCACGCCCTTGAGCGTTCCGCCGATCATCGCCCGCACCTGCTGCTGCTGGTGGGGCGGGAAGAAGTCGAGCATCCGGTTGACCGACTCGGTGGCGTCCACCGTGTGGATGGTGGAGAGCACCAGATGGCCCGTCTCGGCGGCCGACAGGGCGGTCTGGACGGTCTCCTCGTCGCGCATCTCCCCCACCAGGATCACGTCGGGATCCTGGCGCAGGACCCGGCGCAGCGCGCGCTTGAACGAGGCGGTATCGAAGCCCACCTCACGCTGGTTGATGACCGACTTCTTGTCGGGGTGCAGGTACTCGATCGGGTCCTCGATCGTCACGATGTGCTTCGAGCGGGTCTGGTTGATGTGGTCGACCATCGCGGCCAGCGTGGTGGACTTCCCCGAGCCGGTGGTGCCGGTGAGCAGCACGATCCCGCGCTCCTCCTCGGCCAGCCGCCGGATCACCGGTGGGAGATTGAGCTCGTCCACGGTGCGGATCGAGAACGGGATCGCCCGGCAGACCAGCGAGACCGACCCGCGCTGGCGGAACGCGTTGACGCGGAAGCGCGCCAGGCCCTTGATCGAGTACGGGAAGTCGACCTCCCCGTCCTGTTTGAACTCCTCCAGCAGCCGGGGCTGGCTGACCATGTGCTGCATCGCGCCCTCGGTGTCCTCGGGCGTGAGGGGCTCGGCGCCCTCGATGGGCAGGAGCTGGCCGTGCACGCGCATCATCGGAGGAGCCGGGACCTTCACGTGCAGGTCCGACCCCTCCGCCTGGATCACCCGATGGAGGGCTTCGTCGACGTCGAACATCGGCTCCTGAATCGACACCGCCCGCCACAGGCTTGAGCGCCGGGCGCCGGCCTGGACCGCTTCCGGCGCTGGACCTAGGCGACGTCGCGGAGCTTCTGGGCCTCGGCCAGCGACTGGAGCTTCTTGAGCGACTGGTTCTCGATCTGGCGGATGCGCTCGCGCGTGACGTTGAACGTCCGCCCGACCTCGTCCAGCGTGCGGGGGTGCTCCCCGCCCAGGCCGTAGCGCAGCTCGAGGACCCGACGCTCGCGGTAGGAGAGGTTCTCCAGGGCCTCGCGCAGCGCCTCCTTGGTGAGGATCTCCGCGGCGCGCTCGTACGGCGACTCGGCCCGCTCGTCGGCGATGAACTGGCCGAACTCGGACTCCTCCTCGTCGCCCACGGGCTTCTCCAGCGACACCGGAGCCTGCGCCGAGCGCTTGATCGAGTCGACCTCGTCGGGCTCGATGCCGGTCACCTCGGCGATCTCGTCGGCGGTCGGCTCGCGGCCGAGCTCGGTCACCAGCTTGCGCTCCGCCCGGCCGATCTTGTTGAGCTTCTCGACCACGTGGACCGGAATTCGGATGGTCCGCGCCTTGTCGGCGAGCGCCCGGGCGATCGCCTGGCGGATCCACCAGGTGGCATAGGTCGAGAACTTGAACCCCCTTGGCCAGGTCGACCTCCTCCTGGGCCGTGAGCAGCCGCACCTTCCCGATGTCCTTCAGGAAGAGCTGCAGGGAGTCGGTGGTCATGTCGGGCTTGAGGTCCAGCGTCGCCTTCTGGCGCCGCCGCCCGCGCTTGTCCGGGGCCCGCTCCTCCTCAGCGTTGGGAAGGGCGGGGTCGTCCTCGACCAGCTCGATCTCGGACCGCTCGAAGTAGCCCTTGAGCTCCTCGACGTCGGTCTCGTCGAGATCCAGCTCCGACACGGCCTGGTCGACCTCCGCGTGGGTCAGGACCCCGAGCTGGGAGCCCCTGACCACGAGGGCCTTGATCTCTTCGAGTTCTTGAAGTTCCGCTACAGACATCACGTTCCGTTCTTCAGGCGCCCGATCGAGAGATACCCTACGGGCGTCGGTCCATGAGAGGTGGCGGCTGAGGACAGTCCGCCCCACTCAAACATACGTTTGCAAGCTTATCGCTATACTTTTTGAAGTTCAAGCGGCAGTCCTGCATCTCGCGGGAAACTTCGGCCCCGCGACTCCCCGCCGCAACCTCGCGCATATCTTTGTACGTGAAACGTCGATGTTCGTTTCAAGTTGCGGAATGATGCCGAGCCGATGAGCGAGCGCCGCGAGAGCCCGGGGGGCGAGGTCCTGTCCGGCCTGCCCTCCACGCGACCCCAGCGCCCCAGCGCCCGCCGGTCGCGGGGGGCGGGGAAGGCGCCGCCGGCCGGCGGCCCGGCGAAGGGGCGCTCAGCCGGGGGCGGACGGGCGCAGGCCACGGGCGGGCGGGCCAAAGCCGCCGGGAGCCGGGCGAAGGCGCCGCGGGCGGTGCGGCCCTCGGCCGCGACCAAGGCAGCGAACAAGCGCCCGGGCGATCGGCCCGCGGAGCCGCCGCAGGGCGTCGAGCTGGTGGGCACGGCGCTGCAGGCGGCGGGCGAGCTCGCCCAGATCGGGCTGACGCTGGGGACGAAGGCCCTGGCCGGGGCCGTGCGGCGCCTGCCGCGACCCTAGCGGCCACCGCCTCGCCGCCTGCGGCGCCGCTCTCCGGCGGCTTACGTATACTGCCGCCCGCCAGCCGAGCTGCCGCGCCCCCGAGGCGTGGCAGGCGGGGGAACCAACTGCGGGCCGTCAGGCCCGCCGGGGCGAATCGGCGCAGCTGCGCCGTAGCGCCCGCGCCGCCCGATCGGGCGGCCGCGCGCGAGCCCGTCAGCTCACCCCGTAGGCCGGGACGAAATGAGACCCGCGATCCGCCCCGCGACAGCGACGCTCGTCGCCGCGCTCGGACTGAGCGCGGCCCTGGCGCTGCCCACACCGGCCGGCGCCGACACGACCGGCGGAACGGCGGCGCCCACCCCGGGCACCCCGACCGCCGCCAGCGGCAGCTCGGCGCCCACCCCGGGCTCCACCCTCCGGGCCGCGACGGCCGCGCTGGCCGGACGCTGGCAGCGCGCGACCGGGACGCTCGCCGGCGCGGGGGCGGGGTCCGCCGTGCTCCTCCAGCGCACCGACGGCCGCAGCGGCTGGACGACGGTGGCCCAGGCCCGCGCCGGGCGCGGCGGGGCGTTCGCGGTCAGCTGGCGTCCCAACCAGGTCGGACGCCAGACGCTGCGTGCGGTCTCCCCCACCGGGTCGACCGCCGCCCGCTCGGCGGCCAGCTCGCCCACGGTGCCGCTGACCGTCTACGCCAGTGCGATCGCCACCCAGTTCGGGCCGGGCTTCTACAACCAGCGCACGGCGTGCGGGGTGGTGCTCACGCCCCGGACCGTGGGAGTGGCCCACACCACGCTCCCCTGCGGGACCCTGGTCGAGTTCTACTACCGCGGCCGCACGATCCGGGCGCCGGTCATCGATCGCGGCCCGTACGCCAACAACGCCACCTGGGACCTGACCACCGGCGCCGCCGTCGCACTGCGCTTCGACGGCTACGGGTACGTGGGCTCGCTCCGCGTGGGTCGGGTCTCCCTCTCGCGCGCGGGCTGACCCCCGCGCGGTCAGCGCACCAGCCGCGGGCCCAGCGCCGGCTCGGGCGAGTCGCCGGCGAACCGCACTCCCGCGGCCCGGGCGGTGAGCACGCTCTGCTCGGCCTCGCCGGCCAGCGCCTCCGGGTCGCGCCCGTCGTCCGGGAACAGCGCCGCCCCGATCGAGGCGGTGAGCGGCGCGCCGCGGAGCTGGGCCGCGCCCTCGACGGCCTGGGCGATGCGCCGGGCCAGCGCCGACGCGCCGGTGCGGCCGACGCCCGGCGCGATGACCCACAGCCGCCCGTCGGTCTCGTGGGCGAGGACGTCCTCCCGGCGGATCGAGCGTCGCACCCCGCGGCCCACGCGCTCCAGCGCCCCGGCCAGCGTCTCCGCGGTCTCCGAGCTGCGCAGCCGCTCGATCCCGTCCAGCTCCACCAGCAGCAGCCCGAACCGTCCGCCCGCGCTGATCTGCCGCTCCAGGGCCGCCATCCACAGCGGGACGAAGTCGGGCTCGCCGGTGGCGGCGCGCGGGAGCGGAGGCTCGGCGTCCTCGTCGCCGAAGGCGGTGGCTGGAGGTGCGGCGACTTCGGCCGGCGCGGGCCGGGGACGGGCGCCGCGCGCGGCGATCGCGGCTTGCGCCGTCGCGGTGCACACGTGCGCCAGGCGGTCGGCCAGCGCGGCGAGCAGGGCGTCCTCCCCGCGCGGCACCTCCTCCAGCACCGCCGCCCAGACGGCCCGGCGCAGCGCCTCCGCCGACGCGACCACGCCGGCGGCGTCGGTCGCGCCCGCCAGCCGGCCCAGGTCGGGGGCCTGCCGGAGCGCGCCCTGCAGCCCGCGCTCGGACCCCAGCGCCTCCATCGCCGCCGCGCACACGGCGGGTCCATCGGCGGCCAGGTCGGCCACCGGCATCTCGGCGGCCACGGTCAGGGGAGCGCCGTCCAGCAGCTCGATCAGCCACCGCTTGGCGACGGCGTCGGCCCGGGCGATCAGCGCGTCGATCGGGGCGTAGGGCACCGCGCGAGGCGCCCGTCCTCCGATCCCGCGCTCGTGCATGTGCGGGTTCATACCAGCGCGGGGAGACGAGCGCACGCGATTCGCCGCCGCGGGTGGGCGCATGGGGCGAGAATGTGGCCGTGACCGCTCTGCTGCCGCTGGACGAAGCGCGCGCGCGCGCGGTCGCGGCCGTGGCCGCCCCGTTGGACGCGGAGGCGGTCGAGGTCGGCGACGCGCCGGGGCGGGTACTGGCCGAGGACGTGCTGGCCGCCGCCGACGTTCCCCCGTTCGCCAACTCGGCCATGGACGGCTTCGCGGTCCTGGCCGGCCCGGCCGGGCGGGCCCTGCGGGTGGTGGACGAGTCGCGCGCCGGCCGCCCCGCCCGCCGGCCGGTGGGAGAGGGCGAGGCGATCCGCATCTCCACCGGCGCCCCGCTTCCCGCGGGCGCCACGGCGGTGGTGCCGGTCGAGCACACGGCGGAGCGCGACGGCGCCGTGGTCCTCGAGCGCGAGGCGCCGCCCCACGCCAACGTCCGCGACGCCGGCGAGGACCTGTCCGCCGGCGCGGTGGTGGTGCGCCGGGGCACGGTCCTCGGTCCGCCGGAGGTGGCCGCCGCGGTGGCCGCCGGGCGGGCCGAGGTGCGCTGCGCCCGGCGGCCCCGGGTGGCCATCCTGGCCACCGGCGACGAGCTGGCGCCGCCCGGCGCCCCGCTCGCACCGGGCCAGATCCACGACAGCAACGCCGTCGCCCTGGCCGCGCTGGCCGCGCGGGAGGGCACCCAGATGGTGCGGGAAGGGATCGTGCCCGACGATCGCGCCGGCACCGAGGAGGCGCTGAAGCGCGCGCTGGTGGCCGCCGACGTCGTCGTGGTCTCCGGTGGCGTGTCGGTCGGGCCTCACGACCACGTCAAGCCGGCGCTGGCCGCCCTGGGCGTCGAGGAACGCTTCTGGCGCGTCGCGCTCAAGCCCGGCAAGCCCGCCTGGTTCGGCGCCCGCGGCTCCACGCTGGTGTTCGGGCTGCCGGGCAACCCGGTCTCGGCCGTCGTGTGCTTCCTCCTGTTCGTCCGCCCCGCGCTGCGGGCGCTGCAGGGCGCCGAACCGCTCCCCGCCCCGGCGACCGCGCTCGCCGCCGAGCCCATCCGCCGCTCGCCCGAGCGGGCCCAGGCCGTCCGGGTGGCGCTCGACACCGGTCCCGACGGCGTCCTGGCCGCCCGCCCCACCGGTCCCCAGGGCTCCCACCTGCTCACCTCGCTGCTGGGCGCCGACGCCCTGGCGCTCGTCCCCGCGGGCGACGGCGAGGTCGCCGCCGGCGAGCCGGTCGCGGTGGAGCGGATCGCCCCGTGAGCGCCTGGGCCTGGGTCCTGACGATCGTCGGCGCGCTGGCGCTCGTCCGGGCGGCCCTGGCGCTCGTCCGCATGCGCCTGCACCCGCTGCTGGCCCCGGCGGTGATCGCCTCCCCGGACGAGCACACCACGATCGAGCCCTCGGGGGCCGTGCGCTCCGTGCAGGCGGCCGACCTGCGGCTGCCGGCGGAGCGCCTGGACGCCATCTGGACGCCGATGCACCTGGAGCGGCTGGCCCGCACCTACTGGCGGTTCCTGACCCGGGTGACGCTGGGCGTGATGCGGATCTCCTACACGCCCGCCGAGCGCTTCGTCGTCCTGCTCACGCGCCCGTTCGTCCTGCTGCGCTTCTCGGCTCCCGAGTACCTCATGGACAGCCACCGCGGGATCGTGCGCTGGCGCATCGAGCGGGGCCTGCTGGTCTCGAAGGAGGGCCGGGGGAAGGGCTACCTCCAGATCGACATCCGCCGCTGCGACCCCGGTCCCGACGGCTGGGCGGTGGCCCACGTCGAGATCGAGGTGGCCAACTTCTATCCCTGGATCGCGCGAGCGCTCTCCACCTGGGTGTACAAGCAGACCCAGTCGCGCATCCACGTGGTGGTGACCCACGGGTTCCTGCGCTCGCTGGCGCGGCTCGACCTCGCGACCTCCCGGGTGGGCCGGCTGGCGGACGCCTCGCTCCCCGAGGCCAGCGCCGACCAGCTCCCCGACCCGCCCCCCGACGACCGTCCCGTGGGCGAGCGCGAATGGGCTCGCGTCAGGAGTGCACCGCGCCCATGACCTCCCGGAGCTTCTGCCGGTTGTGCCGGGCGCGGATGCGGCGGACGGTCCCGGAGCGCGAGCGCATCACGATCGAGTCC
>VAXS01000108.1 GCA_005883255.1 Actinomycetota bacterium
GAGAGCTCGTCGACACCTTCGCGAGCTCGCCCTCCGAGGACACCCGCCGCAAGGCCGCCAAGTTCGGCGCGATGGGATCCACCATCCGCGCCACGAAGCCAAGGAGGTAGCAGAGATGGCAAGCAACGGGAGAGTCATCGTCGGATGCAGCCACGGTGAGGAGGATCCCGACAGCGTCGCGGTCGCCTACCTCACCGCCGGCGCGGCGCTGGACCAGGGCAAGGACGTCGTGATGTGGCTCACGTCTGACGGAGTCCGTCTCGGACTCGACGGATACGCCAACCAGATCCGCACCGACCGCGACCCGTCCGGCGAGCTTCTCCACGCGCAGTTCGCCGAAAAGGGGGGACGCTTCTACGTGTGCCCGATCTGCTTCAACGAGCGCGACCTGGACGACGGAGAGCTGGTGTCCAACGCCGAGCTCAAGGGCGCGACCCCGCTGATGGAGTTCGCGGGTGACGGCGCCATGACGTTCACGTACTAGCCGCAGGTACAAGACAGGCGCGGCGCGTCGGGTAGGCGATGGCGTTGCGTAGGCGCGTGCTGGGAAGCGGGCTCGTCAGAGCCAGCGGCGCACGCGCCGGCGGTAGCGCTCGTACTCCTCGCCGAACCTGACGGCGAGATGGGCGCTCCTCCCTAGGGACGATCGCGCGGCCGATGACGAACAGGACGGCGGGCAGGAACGCCAGCGGCCAGAGCACGTTGGCTGCGAGGGTCGCCCCGGCGTACGCGCATGCCATTCCGATGTACATCGGGTTTCGGGTGACGGTGCTCGGGGGGCGCTGGGGGGCCCAATTTGTCAGCCCACTTGACGCGCGTCGGGGAAAATCCCTGCAAATCGCCCACGTTGTGACGCTGCGACAGTGGATCGTCGGCGCCAAAGTGCGTGTTTTGGAGGCAGTTTCCATGCCGGAGGAGGGACTCGAACCCCCGACACGCGGATTATGATTCCGCTGCTCTAACCAGCTGAGCTACTCCGGCCCGGCGGTCCAGTCTAGTGGCGAGGGGCGCGGTGGCCGCGGCGCGTCGGGGGGCCGACGGGCTCTGAGAAGATCGGGGATGGAGGCTCTCGAGCTGAACGCGCTTTCGCAATCGCCGGCAGCCCGACCCGTTCCCGGCCTGGAGCGGGCGCTGGCCGTCGTGGTCGACGAGTGCCTGGCCGTCCGGCCCGGGGAGTCGGTGCTGGTGGTCGCCGATCCGGCCAGCGTCCAGCTGGCCGAGGCCATGCGGGCGCAGGCCGAGCGCGCCGGGGCCGACGCGGTGCTGGCGTTCATGGCCGAGCGTCCGTCCCATGGCGCCGAGCCGCCGCCGCCCGTCGCCGCTGCGCTGGCTGCCGCCGACGCGTTCCTGGCTCCGACCGCGAAGTCGCTCTCCCATACCCAGGCTCGCCACCAGGCTACGCAAGCCGGCGTGCGCGGGGCGACGCTTCCCGGGGTCACGCCCGAGGTCCTGGCCCGCACGATGGCGGTCGACTTCGCCACCCTGCGCGAGCGCTCCCGCGCGGTGGCGGCTCTTCTCGACGAGGCCGAACAGGCCCACCTCACCTGCCCCCGCGGCAGCGACCTCCGGCTGGACCTCGCCGGCCGCAACGGGATTCCCGACGACGGCGACCTGAGCGCGCCCGGCGCCTTCGGGAACCTGCCTTGTGGCGAGGGCTTCATCGCGCCGGCCGGCGGGGCCGGGACGTTCGTCGCCAGCTCGGTGGCCGCGGTCGGCCTGGCCACCGATCAGCCCGCGCGGCTCACCGTCGACGACGGCCACCTCACGGAAGCAACCGGCGGCGCCGGCCAGCGCCTCCTCAGCCTCCTGCGCCATCACGGGGACGCCGGCACCAACCTGGCCGAGCTCGGCGTGGGCACCAACGACCGCGCCACATTGACCGGCAACGTCCTGGAGGACGAGAAGGTCCTGGGCACCGTGCACGTGGCGTTTGGAGCCAGCGCGGCGATCGGTGGCACCGTCTCCGTGCCCGTACATCTGGACTGCGTGGTCCTCGACGCCAGCCTTACCGTGGACGGCACCCCGCTGCTCGAGGAGGGTCGGCTGCTCGTCCCGTGACCACGCTGCTCGCGGTACCCAACATCTCCGAGGGGCGCGACCAGACCGTCGTGGCCGCGATCGGGGGACGGTTCGAGGCGGGGGGCGCGCGCCTGCTCGACGTCCACGTCGACCCCGACCACAACCGCTCCGTGTTCACCCTCGCCGGCGGCCCGGGGACGCTGGCGCCGGCGCTGGTGGAGGGCGCTCGCGAGGCCGCCGAGCGCATCGACATGCGACGGCACGACGGAGCCCACCCCTGCGTGGGGGCGATCGACGTGGTTCCCGTCGTCCACCTCGACGACGACACCCGCGGCGCCGCCTGCGCCGAGGCGCTGGTGGCCGCCGACGAGCTCGCCCGCCACCTCGACGCCCCCGCCTTCCTCTACGGCGCGCTGAGCGACGGCCGCACCCGGTCCGAGCTGCGCCGTGGCGGCCGAGACGAGCTGGCGCGACGGCTGGCCGACGGCGAGATCGAGCCCGACTTCGGGCCCCGGCGCATCCACCCCAGCGCCGGTGCGATCCTCGTCGCCGCCCGCCCGCCGCTGGTCGCATTCAACCTGCTGCTCGCCCCCACGGCCTCGCTGGACGACGCTCGCGCGGCCGCCGCCGCCGTGCGGGAGGGCGGCGAGGACGGCCTCCCCGGCGTGCGCGCCATCGGCCTGTGGCTGCGCCAGCGCGGCGCCGCCCAGGTGTCGGTCAACGTCGAGGATCCGCGCGCCGTCCCCCTGAGCCACCTCATCGCAGCGGTCACAGCGCGCGTGCCGGTCACCAGCGCCGAGCTCGTCGGTCTCGCGCCCCGCGCAGCGTTCGCGGACTTCCCCGCGGACGTGCCGGTCGCCGGCTTCGACCCCGCGCGTCACCTCATCGAGAACCTTCTAGGCTTGTGAGACATGGCCCAGACCCGGCGAAAGCGACGCACCAAGCACCGCGGCACGCCCGCCGGGACGATCGAGAGCCGCGGGCGCACCGGCCGCAAGCCCCGTCCCGAGGAGCGCAAGGGCGACCGCGCGCCGCGCGCCAAGCGCGACCGTTTCGCTCAGCCGCCCACCTGGAAGGGCGCCGTGAGCCGGGCGGCCATCGCCGCCGGGATCTTCCTGGTGGCCGTGGCCGCGATCTTCCGGCAGAAGATCGTGGGCGCCATCAGCATCACCTGCTTCATGTTCCTGCTCTACATCCCCATGAGCTACTACACCGACCTGTGGCTCTACCGCAAGCGCCAGCGCCAGAAGGCGGAGGGGAAGGCTCCCTAGATGGACTGCCGCATGTTCACCGTGGGCGCGGTGGGGGAGAACTGCTTCGTCCTGCGCCGCGACGGCGCCGACCACGGCCTGGTGGTCGACCCCGGCGACGAGCCCGAGCGCATCCTCGGCGCCATCGAGGAGCTCGGCCTGACGATCGACGCGGTCCTGCTCACCCACACGCACTTCGACCACATCGGGGCGGTGGCGCCCGTGGCCCGCGCCACCGGCGCGGCCGTGTACTGCCCGAAGATCGAGGTCCCCGTCCTGGCCGACATCATGTCCTACGTCCCCTGGCCCGGCTTCGGCCCGTTCGAGAGCTACGACGCCGACGAGACGGTGGAGGGCGGCGAGCGCCTGCAGCTGGCGGGCTTCGACATCGACGTGTTCTTCGTCCCTGGCCACAGCCCCGGCCACGTGGCCTACTCGATCCCCGACGAGCAGGCGCTGTTCTCGGGCGACGTGCTGTTCCAGGGCTCGGTCGGCCGCGTCGACCTGCCGGGAGGCGACGGGCCCACGCTCCTGCGCTCGATCGCCACGCTGCTGGAGAAGCTGCCGCCCGAGACCCGCGTGCACCCCGGGCACATGGGCCTCACCACGCTGGGGCAGGAGGCCGCCACCAACCCCTTCCTGCAAGACATCGCCGCGCGACGGTGAGCGGGGCGAAGCGGAGCGGTCACGACGGGCTGGAGGCCCGGGGTTGCCATCAAGAGCGCCGACCGGTGGGAGGCGCAAGGTGACCGAACGGATCCAGGCGCCGCGTGGCACCTTCGACGTGCTGCCCGACGACGCCGCCGCGCGCGCCGTGGTCGAGCGGGAGGCCCGCCGGATCCTGGAGGCCGCCGGCTACGGGCGGATCGAGACTCCGTCCTTCGAGGCCACCGAGCTGTTCGCGCGCGGGGTGGGGGAGGCCACCGACATCGTCCAGAAGGAGATGTACTCGTTCGACGACGGCGGCGGCCGGTCGCTGACGCTGCGGCCCGAGGGAACGGCCCCGGTCTGCCGGGCCTACGTCGAGCACGGCATGCACAAGCTCCCCCAGCCCGTGCGGCTGTGGTACCTGTCGAGCTTCTTCCGCCACGAGCGCGCGCAGGCCGGCCGCTACCGGCAGTTCTGGCAGGTCGGCGCCGAGGCGATCGGCTCCGACGATCCGGCGGTGGACGCCGAGGTGATCCTCCTGCTGGCCGAGCTGCTGGACGCGCTCACCGTGCGGGGGCTGCGGCTGCGACTCTCGAGCCTGGGCTCGCCCGGCGTCCGCGCCGAATACCGCGAGGAGCTGCGGGCCTACCTGCGCCAGCACGCCGATCGGCTCTCGTCCGAGGCGCGCGGGCGGATCGACCTCAACCCGCTGCGGGCCTTCGACGCCACCGATCCGGCCACCCGCGAGGTCATGGCCGGCGCCCCGCTCCTGCTGGATCGCCTGAGCGGCGACGACGCCGAGCACTTCGCGCAGGTGCGCGAGCTGCTGGACCGCGCGGACATCGCCTACGACGTCGATCCCACCCTGGTCCGCGGTCTGGACTACTACACGCGCACGGTGTTCGAGTTCGAGTCGGCTGCGCTGGGCGCGCAGAGCGGAGTGGGGGGAGGCGGTCGCTACGACGGGCTGGTCGAGGCGCTGGGCGGCCCCCCCGCGCCGGGCACCGGCTGGGCGGCCGGGGTGGAGCGGATCCTGCTCGCCGCCGGCGCGCCGCCCACCGCCCCGCCCCCCGTCGACCTCTACGTGGCCTACGTGGGCGACGAGCAGCGGGCCGAGGCATTCGCGCTCACCGGCGCCGCCCGCCGGGCGGGGCTGCGGGCCCAGCTCGAGCTGGCCGGGCGCCTGCGCGGGCGCGCCGACGGATGAAGCCGCCCCGGCCCAACCAGTACCGCGACGCCTGGTCCGGCGAGCTGCGCGCGAGCGACGTCGGCCGCGAGCCGCGCGTGGCCGGGTGGGTGCATCGCCGCCGCGACCACGGGGGGCTGGTGTTCATCGACCTGCGCGACCGCACGGGCCTGCTGCAGCTGGTGTTCCATCCCGAGCGGGCGCCGGAGGCGCACGCGGTCGCGCACGAGCTGCGCAGCGAGGACGTGATCAGCGCCAGCGGCGCGCTGGTGGCCCGCGATCCCGAGAACGTCAACCCCGAGCTCCCCACCGGCGAGGTCGAGCTGGCGGTGGCCGAGGTGTCCAAGCTGGCCGACGCCGACACCCCGCCGTTCCCCATCGACGAGGAGCGCGACCTGGACGAGCTGCTGCGCATGCGCCACCGCCCGCTCGACCTGCGGCGCGAGCGCCAGCGCGACACCCTGCTGCTCCGCCACCGGGCGGCGCAGACGATTCGCCAAGCGCTGGACGAGCTGGACTTCGTGGAGATCGAGACCCCGATGCTCACCCGCTCCACGCCGGAGGGGGCACGCGACTTCCTGGTCCCCGCGCGGATTCAGCCGGGCTCGTTCTACGCGCTGCCCCAATCCCCGCAGATCTTCAAGCAGCTGCTGATGATCGCCGGCTTCGAGCGCTACTTCCAGATCGTGCGCTGCTTCCGCGACGAGGACCCGCGCGCCGACCGCCAGCCCGAGTTCACCCAGCTGGACCTGGAGATGTCCTTCGTGGTCGAGGACGACGTGATCGCGGTGGTGGAGGCGGTCCTCGCGCGCGTGTTCGAGGTGGCGGGGCTCGACGTGCCCGCGCCTCCCTGGCCGCGGCTGCCCTACGACCACGCCGTCGCCACCTACGGCGTCGACCGCCCGGACCGGCGCTTCGGGATGGAGATCGTCGACGTGGGCGGCGCACTGGCCGCCTCGGAGTTCCAGGTCTTCGCCCGGGCGCTGCAGTCGGGCGGCGTGGTGCGGGCGATCGACGCCGGGCGTCGCGAGGTCGCCCGCTCCGAGCTGGACGGGCTCACCGAGCTGGCCCAGCGCCTGGGGGCCAAGGGCCTGGTGTGGGCGTTCGTGGAGCAGGGCGGGACCTGGAAGTCGCCCATCGCCAAGTTCCTGTCGGTGGAGGAGATGGCGGCGGTGGCCGAGCGGCTGGGGGCGGCGCCCGGCGACCTGATCCTGGCCGTGGCCGACACGCCGGAGGTGGCGGCCGGCGTCCTGGGCGCGCTGCGCCTGGAGCTGGCCGAGCGCTTCTCCCTGGTGCCCGAGGGCACCCACGACATCCACTGGATCGTCGACTTCCCGATGTTCGAGTGGAACCCGGCGGAGGAGCGCTGGGACCCGCTGCACCACCCGTTCACGGCGCCCATCGGCGACCTCGACGACCCGGGCGCGCTGCGCTCGCGGGGCTACGACCTGGTGCTCGACGGCTTCGAGATCGGGGGCGGCTCGATCCGCAGCCACCGCCTCGACGTGCAGGAGAAGGTGTTCGACCTGATCGGGATCTCGCCGGCGGAGGCGCGCGAGCGCTTCGGCTTCCTGCTCGACGCCCTGCGCTACGGCGCGCCGCCCCACGGCGGGATCGCCCTGGGCTTCGACCGGATCGTGTCCATCCTCGCCGGCTGGCGCACGCTGCGCGAGGTCAACATCCGCGAGAGCATCACATTCCCCAAGACCGCCAGCGGGCTGGACCCGCTCACCGGCGCGCCCGCCCCGGTGGAGGAGGGCCAGCTGCGGGAGCTGGGGCTGCAGGTGGCGAAGCGCGCACCCGCCGGCTCGCCGGGGCCGGGCGGCGCGGCTCCGCGCCGCTAGCCCTCCGCCGCCGGTCCATTCGGGCGTGGCCGGCTAAGCCTTCGGGCGGTTCGTGCCGAAAGCAGGGGCGATGAGTGAGCTGTCGCGTCCCTTCCAGGTGGGGCTCGTGCTGGTGCTGGCGTTCGCCGCCCTGTGGTTCGTCGCGCTGCGCAAGCACAGCGCGACTCCGGCGCCCACCCCGACGCACGCCGCCAACTCGGCGCCGGCGCCCCACAAGTCCGCG
>VAXS01000020.1 GCA_005883255.1 Actinomycetota bacterium
AGCGGGCCCGGCTCGCCCTCCCCCACGCGGTGGTCGTCGATCTCGCGCACGGGCACGAGCTCGGCCGCCGTCCCGGTCATGAACACCTCGTCGGCCAGGTAGAGCTCCGCCCGCGCGATGTCGCGCTCGACCACGGTGTGCCCCAGGTCGCGGGCGATCTGGATCACCGAGCGGCGGTTGACGCCGTCGAGGATGCTGGCGGTGGCCGGAGGCGTGTGCAGCACGCCGTCGCGGACCACGAAGACGTTCTCGCCGGAGCCCTCGCACACGTCGCCCTTGTCGTCGAGGAGGATGGCCTCCTCGTAGCCGGACTTGTGGCTCTCGATCTTGGCCAGCACGCTGTTGAGGTACTGCCCCGACGCCTTGGACTGCGGGATCAGCGAGTCGGGCGAGATGCGCCGCCAGGACGAGACCTTGGCCCGGATCCCCTGGCGCTTGCCGTCCTCGCCCAGGTAGGCGCCCCAGCTCCACACCGCGATCGCCACGTCCACGGGCGAGTCCAGCGGGTTGAGCCCCATCGGCCCGTAGCCACGGAACACGATCGGCCGGATGTAGCAGGACTGCAGCGAGTTGCGGCCGATCAGCTCGTGGACGGCGGCGCGCAGCTCCTCCCGCGAGTAGGGGATCGGCATGTAGTACAGCCCGGCCGACCGGAACAGGCGGTCGAGGTGGTCGGCGTGGCGGAAGATCGCGGTGCCCAGCTCGGTGTCGTAGGCGCGAATCCCCTCGAACACCCCGGTTCCGTAGTGCAGCCCGTGCGTGAGGACGTGCACCTTCGCGTCCTCCCAGGCGACGAAGTCCCCGTTCATCCAGATGAGCTCGCTGGGCTCCACTCGACCCTCCTAGAGATGTTCGAGGACCGCGCGCATGGCCTGCTCCGTGGTGGCGTCCCCGCCCAAGTCCGCGGTCCGCAGGCCGGATTCCAGCGCCCGGTCCACGGCGGATTCTAGAGCGGCGGCCTCGTCCTGCATACCGAAGCCGTGCCGGAGCATGAGCGCGGCCGACAGCAGCATGGCCAGCGGGTTGGCCCGGCCGGTGCCCGCGATGTCCGGCGCCGACCCGTGGACGGGCTCGAAGACGCCCGGCGTCCCCTCGTCCCCCAGCGACGCGCTGGGCAGCAGCCCGATCGAGCCGGTGAGCATGGCCGCCTCGTCGCTGAGGATGTCGCCGAACAGGTTCTCGGTGAGGATCACGTCGAAGTGGCGGGGGGCGGCGATCAGCTGCATCGCGGCGTTGTCGACCAGCAGGTGCTCGAGCTGCACCTGGGGGAACTCGTCGCCGTGGACCCGGCCGACGGTCTCCCGCCACAGCCGCGAGGTCTCGAGCACGTTCGCCTTGTCGACGCTGGTCACGCGGCTGCGGGCCGAGCGAAAGCCCACGCGGGCGATCCGCTCGATCTCGCCCACCGAGTAGTCGCAGGTGTCGTAGGCGCGGCCGTCCTCGCGCGCGCGCTGGCCGAAGTAGATGCCGCCGGTGAGCTCGCGCACCACCAGCAGGTCGGTGCCCTCGATCCGCTCGCGCCGCAGCGGGCTGGCGTCGTAGAGCGCCGGTAGCGGGCGGACCGGACGCAGGTTGGCGAACAGCCCCAGGCCCTTGCGCAGGCCCAGCAGCCCCTGCTCGGGGCGGGGCGCGGCCGGGTCGGTGGTGTCCCACCGCGGCCCGCCCACCGCGCCCAGGAGCACGGCGTCGGCGGCGCGGCAGGCGGCCAGGGTCTCGTCGGTCAGCGCGGTCCCGTGGGCGTCGATCGCCGCCCCGCCGAACGGGTGCGCCTCGAACTCGAAGTCGCCCAGGCGGCCCAGGACGTCGAGCGTCGGCGCCATGATCTCCGGCCCGATCCCGTCGCCGGGCAGGGTGACTACGCGCCGCGCCATGGCGGCGCAGCGTACCGCCGGGGGTCAGGACCCGGCGATCGCGCTGACCAGGTTCGGGTTGAAGGGCTGGGTGCCGTGGACCACGTTGGCGCCCGTGAACGAGCTGTTGGCCTGCATGTAGGCGATCTCGCGGGCCAGGTCGCCCACGCCGTTGGAGCCCGCCAGCGGCGCGATCTGGACCGTGCTCAGGACGCCGATCGCGTTGCCCGCCGCGTCCATGAACCCGCTGCCGGAGTCGCCCGGGATCCCCGGCGTGACGGTGTAGACGTCACGGCTCCACCCGTTGCCCTGGGGCTGGACGATCGCGCCCTGCTTGGGGCTGAGCTTGGTCACGCCCCCGCGCAGCGACGAGTTGCCGTAGGTGTAGACGGTGGACCCGGCGGCGGTGGGCGCCTCGGCCACGCCCGTCGGTCCTCCGAACCCGGGCACCGAGGGATCGACGCGGCCCACGTCGGCGGGATCGAGCTTGACCAGCGCCAGGTCGTTGTAGGCGCACACGTCGGGGTTGGTCTCGCCCCGGCCCTGCATGGTCAGCCACGAGTTGTAGACCAGCGTCCCCGGCCGGGTGGCGCCGCCGACGCTCACCGCCGTCCCGATCGGCAGCGACGAGCTGGTGCAGCCGTTGGTGTCGGTGGCCGCGCCGGTGCCCGAGCAGTGGGCCGCCTGGCCGATGTACGTGCCGTTCGCGTCCTGGAAGATGAAGTTGGCGGTGCACTGGGCGCCGGCGGTGACGGTCTGCACGCCCGGATGGATCTCCCCGGCCGCCGAGGCGGCGGACGGCGCCAGGGCGCTCAGCGCGAGCGCCAGCGAAGCGGCGCATAGGACGGCGATGCGTCGGTGCATGGATGACCCTCCCGCGAGGTCGTTTTCCCTACCTTTCCCTGCCGGCCGGGGATCATGCCACAGACTCCGCGCGCCGGGCGCCGATGTTCAGCCGCACGTAGTCGAGGACCGGCGGGGCCCCCAGCTCGGCCAGCACGTCCTCCACGAAGCCGTCCTGCAGCGGGGCGGGCAGCCGCTCCAGGTGCGGCCCGCAGCACACCGACGTCAGGAACGCCGGCGGGTCCGGCGGGACCACCGGCGCCTCGGACAGCCAGCAGCGCACGTCGACGAACCCCGCCGCCTCCAGGCGCCACGCTGTCTCGTCGGGCGCGGCGAAGCGCCAGGCGCGGCTCACGTCGTCGAGGAGCCCGCGGTAGGGCTCCCGGGCGGCCACCCGCCGGCTCGCGGCCAGGAAGCCCGCGACGTTGCCCTCTCCCCCGCACTGGGCGACCAGGCGGCCGCCCGGGCGCAGCGCCGCGTGCAGGCGCGCGAACAGCCGGTCGTGGTCGAGGATCCAGTGGAACGTCGCGGTGGAGAACGCGGCGTCCACCGGCTCCTCCAGCTCCAGGTCGAGCAGGTCGGACTCGATCACCTCGGCGCCTGGCCCCAGCGCCTCGCGCGCCCGCGCCACCATGGCGGCCGAGCCGTCCACCGCCACCACCCGCCCGCGGGGAAGCCGCGACTGAAGCTCGGCGGTCACCCGCCCGCTCCCGCACCCGGCGTCCAGCACCCGCTCGTCGCCGCGCAGCGACAGCCGGTCGAGCACCTCCCGGCCCCACTGAAGCTGGGGCTCGGAGACGCGATCGTAGGTCGCGGCGTCCCACTCGTGGGGGGTCACAGCGCGGTGGTGACCGGTCCCTCGCGCTCCCGCTCGCGCTCGTAGCGGTCGATGTCCTCGCCGCGCTCCAGCGACATCCCGATGTCGTCCAGCCCGTTCAGCAGCCGGTACTTGACGTCGGGGTCGATGTCGAACGGGACGTTGCGGCCGGCGAACTCCACGTCCTGCGCCTCCAGGTCGATCGCCGCCTCGCCCTCGGCCATGATGGCCTTCACGACGTCCTCCGGAAGGGCCACCGGCAGGACTCCGATCTTCGTGCAGTTCGAGTAGAAGATGTCGGCGAAGCTGGGCGCGACGATCGCCCGGAAGCCGTAGTCCTGCAGCGCCCAGGGCGCGTGCTCGCGCGAGGAGCCGCAGCCGAAGTTGCGCCCGGCGGCCAGGATCGGGTTGCGGGGCAGGTCCCAGCCGGGCTCCTGGGCCCAGTCGTAGAAGAGGAACTCCCCGAAGCCGGTGCGCTCCACCCGCTTGAGGAACTGCTTGGGGATGATCTGGTCGGTGTCGACGTCGTCGCGGTCGAGGACCGACACGCCGCCGTGGACGATGGTGATGGGCTCCACGGTCAGGCCTCCCAGTCCCGGATGTCGACGAAGCGCCCCTCCACCGCGGCGGCGGCGGCCATCTGGGGCGAGACCAGGTGAGTGCGGCCGCCGCGCCCCTGGCGGCCCTCGAAGTTGCGGTTGGAGGTGGAGGCGCAGCGCTCCCCGGGCTGCAGGATGTCCGGGTTCATGCCCAGGCACATCGAGCAGCCGGCGCCCCGCCAGTCGAAGCCGGCGGCGCGGAAGAGGTCGTCCAGGCCCTCGTCCTCGGCCTGCGCCTTCACCTGCTGGGAGCCGGGCACCACCATCGCGTACACGTCGTCGGCCACGCGCCGGCCCTCCACCATCCCGGCCGCGGCCCGCAGGTCGCCGATGCGCGAGTTGGTGCACGAGCCGATGAAGACGCGGTCGAGCGGGATGTCCCGCATCGGCGTGCCGGGCTGCAGGGCCATGTACTTCAGCGCGCGCTCGTCCTGGGGCGAGCGGGGCTCGGGGACCCGCTCGGTCACCGGGACCACCATCCCGGGCGTGGTGCCCCAGGTCACCATCGGCGACAGCGCGGCGGCATCCACCACCACCTCGCGGTCGAAGCCGGCGGCGTCGTCGGTCCGGAGCTGGCGCCAGCCCTCGATCGCCTCCGCGAAGTCACCCGGCGCGCCGGGCCGGCCCTCGATCCAGGCGAACGTGGTGTCGTCCGGCGCGACCATCCCGGCGCGGCCGCCGCCCTCGATGGTCATGTTGCAGATGGTCATGCGGCCCTCCATCGAGAGCGACTCTGCTCCACCTCGCTGGTGCCGATCGGGATGGCGAGCGCGCCGAAGGCGCCGTGGGTGGCGGTGTGGGAGTCGCCGCAGGCGATCGTCATGCCGGGCTGCGTGATGCCCAGCTCCGGCCCGATCACGTGGACGATCCCCTGGCGGTCGGAGCCCAGCGAGTAGAGGGGGATGGAGAACTGCGCGCAGTTGCGCTCCAGCGTCTCCACTTGAGTACGGGAGAGCTCGTCGCGGATGCGCGCGGCCACCGGCGTGCCGTCGGTGGGCACGTTGTGGTCGGCGGTGGCCAGCGTGCGGTCGGGCCGGCGGACTGAGCGCTCGCTCAGCCGCAGACCCTCGAAGGCCTGGGGGCTGGTCACCTCGTGGACCAGGTGCAGGTCGACGTAGAGCAGGCCGGGCGCCACCTCGTGGGCGTCCCAGATCTTGTCGAACAGAGTCCGGGGCATCAGCTCCTCCGCAGTCCGGCGCTCACCACCGCCAGCAGCGTCGCGGGCTCGGGGCCGGGGTTCTCGAAGTGGTGGGGCAGGTCGGCGTCGAACGTGACGGCGTCGCCCTCGCGCAGCCTGTGGCGCTCGCCGTCGCACACCAGCGCCACCTCCCCGGCCTGGACGACCGCGGTCTCGCGGCTGCCGGGCTCGTGCATCGGGGGATCGCCCGGTCCGCCGGTCTGGGCCCCGGCCGCCAGGGAGTGCACCGAGACCTCGGCCCGGAGGCCCGGCAGCGGCGGCGTGAGCAGCTCGTAGCGGTGACCGCGCCCGGCTCCCGGCCCCTTGCGTCGCTCGCCTCCGCGCACGACCGTCACGCTGCCGCCCTCGTCCAGGCGCAGCAGCTGCGAGAGGCGCAGCTCCAGGCCGCCTGCGATCCGGGCCGCCACCGCCAGCGTGGGACTGGTCTCGCCCCGCTCCACCTGCGAGAGCATGGGCGCGCTGACGCCGCTGCGCTCGGCCAGGTCGCGGAGGGAGAGGTCCATCGCCTCGCGCAGGGCCCGCACCCGGGCGCCGATCTGGGCCGAGGTGGTGGCGTCGATCGGGGTCGTCTCGGCGGCCACTGCCATACAGCTGTACGTTATCACGTACAGCGTGACGGGTGATGCCAGCGGGTACCGTAGGCGCGATGCGGCAGGGGAGCCTCATCGCGACCGCGCTCGTCGCGCTTCTGGTGGCGGCCGCTCCCGCGCGCGCGTCCAACGATCCGCTCTACCCGCAGCAGTGGGGCATGGCGATGGTCGGGGCGGACGCCGCCCACCAGGTCACCGAGGGCCAGGGAGCCACGATCGCGGTGGTGGACACCGGCGCGAACTTCTCCCACCCCGACCTGGCGGGGCGCCTGATCGCCGGCCACGACTTCGTCGACGGCGACGACAACCCCACCGACGAGGACGCCACGGACCACCACGGCACGCACGTGTCGGGGATCGTGGCGGCCGACGCGAACAACGGCGTCGGGGTGGAGGGCGTGGCGCCCCAGGCCCACGTGCTGGTGGTGCGGGTGCTGGACCAGAACGGCACGGGCAGCGTCGAGAACGTGGCCGCCGGGATCGACTACGCGCGCACGCACGGAGCGCAGGTGATCAACCTCTCGCTGGGGGCCAACGCCCCGCTGGTGGGCGACAGCGACACCACCCTCTCCGACGCGATCCAGCGGGCGCTGGACGCCGGGATCGTGGTGGTGGCGGCGGCCGGCAACGACACGCTCCCGTTCTGCGAGCAGCCGTCGTCGCTGCACGGTCCGTTCATGTGCGTGGCCGCGGTGGACCGCCAGGGCCAGCGCGCGTTCTACTCCAGCTTCTCGGGCTTCGGCTCGGGCTACGCGATCTCGGCCCCGGGCGGGAGCGGCAGCGGCGGCTCCGACGACATCGTGTCGACAGCCGGCGGAAGCGGTTACCAGTACGAGGCAGGGACCTCGCAGGCCACGCCGCACGTGTCGGGCGTGGCCGGGCTCCTGGTCTCGGTGGGGCTGCGGGGCCAGGCGGTGGTCGACCGGATCGAGCAGACCGCCACCGACGCCGGCTCGCCGGGGCCGGACCCGATCTACGGCGCGGGGATCGTGAACGCCCGCGCCGCGGTGGCGGGGTACTCGCTGGGCGGCGGCGGCGCGGTCGCGACGACGCGCGCGGGCGCCGCCGCGCGGGTCACGGTGCCCCGGATCCAGCGCATCCGCACCGTCCTGCGCCACGGCCTGATCGTGCGCTGCCTCTCGGCGGGCGCCGGTCGCTGCAGCGCCCACGCCAACGCCCGTCGCCGCACGATCGCCGCCGGCTCGCACCGGCTCACGATCGGCCGCTGGGTGACCGTCCGCGCCTTCGCCACCCGCCGCGGCCGGGCCATGCTCCTCGCTGCCCTGCGCGGGCACCGCCGGATGGTCGCCACCGTGCTGGTCCGCCTCCCCGGCGCCCCCCTGCAGGCCCGGCGGGTGATCCTGAGGCCGTGAGGACGCTCAGCCGGCGCGGCGCAGCAGCGCGCGCAGCGCGGCCGCCGTGCGCAGCGCGGAGCGGTCGTAGAGCGCGAGGTAGGCGACGCGACCGCCGCGCACCCCGGCCACCAGCCCTCCGCGGCGGGAGAGCAGCCACACGCGCGCCCCGGCGGCGGCGAACGCCCGGCGCTCGCCGCGGAACCTGCGGCGCAGCGCGCGGACGGTGGAGCCCGGGTGGACTCCCCGCAGCGAGTAGGCGCGGCTGGTGGCGATGAGGACGAGGGTCGGGTCGTCGCCCTGGCCGGCGTCGCCGCTGCGGTCAGCCGCGTTCCCGGCGCGCAGGCTCCCGCCCGTCTGCACTCTGAGCGCAACTGGGATCGACCGGCACCTCGTTGTGCGTGATGAAGCCGCCGGTGCCGGGACCGAAGAACTTGGCGTCCTCGGGCGGCATGCCGGGCAGCGAGCCCGGGTCGAAGGTGTGCCCGTTGACGTTGAAGTTCGTCACCCACACGCCGCCGTCGCCGCGCGCCTTGTCGAAGAAGTAGTGGCCGTCCCACTCGTACGTCTTGGTGCTGGGGTCGTCCTGCACGAGCGAGCCGCGCCAGTGGTCGGACTGGAAGTAGAAGCACTTGGGCGAGGCCGCCGCGGTGCGCGCCGGCTCCAGCGAGAGGAACTGCACGACGCCGCCGTCGGCCACGCTCTGGTGGCGCTTGTCGAACTCGACGCAGTACGGGTCGGCCTCGGGGTGCGGACCGGTGGGTCCGAAGCCCGCCTGCTGCAGCTCGCAGAGGAAGGGGTTGTCTCCGTTCCAGCCGGTAGGCGGCGCCACCGCCGCCGCCGGGGCCGCCGCGAGCAGGACGGCGGCGGCCGTCACCACGAGCCCCCTGCGCATGCCGGCGAGCGTACCGGGGCCGGCGCCCCCTCAGTCGCGGTAGAGCGCCTCGATCTCGTCCGCGTACTTCTCTGCGATCGGGCGGCGCCTGAGCTTCATCGTGGGGGTCAGCTCGTCGCCTCCGGGCTCCCACTCGCCGTCCAGGATGCGGAAGCGCTTGATCTGCTCGACCCGCGACAGCCGCTCGTTGGCGCGCGCCACGCCCTCGGCCACGGCCTCGATCGCCGCCTCGGTGGCCGCCAGTCCGCCCAGCGCGTCGCCGTCCAGCTCGCGCTCGCGCGCGAACGCGGAGGCGGCGTCGGGATCGAGCACGATCAGCGCGACGTTGTAGGGCCGGCCGTCGCCGATCACGCAGGCGTGCCCGATGAGCGGGCTGGCCGACTTGAGCGCCGACTCGATGTTGGCCGGGGACATGTTCTTGCCGGCGGCGTTGATGATCAGCTCCTTCTTGCGGTCGACGATTCGCAGGTACCCGTCCTCGTCGATCTCTCCCACGTCGCCGGTGGCCAGCCAGCCGTCGGCGTCGATCGTCGCCGCTGTGCGCTCGGGCTGGTTGCGGTAGCCGGCCATGACGACGTCGCCGCGGACGAAGACCTCGCCGTCGTCGGCGATCCGCAGCTCGACGCCGGGCAGCGGCGGGCCCACGGTCCCGATCTTGATCCGGTCCGCGGGGTTGATCGTGGCGACGCACGAGAGCTCCGACATGCCCCAGAGCTCGCAGATCGGGATGCCCAGCCCCAGGAAGAACTCGAGGACCTCGGGCGGCGTGGGCGCAGCGCCCACGACGAAGTGCTCCACCTCGTCCAGTCCCAGGCGGGCCCGCAGCGGCGCGAACACCAGCTCGTCGGCGCGCGCCCACTCGGCGGCCAGCTCCTCGTCCGCCGTCTCGCCCGCCTGCTCGGTGCGCACGCGCCGCCGTCCGGTGTCCAGCGCCCAGCCGATGACCTGGCGCCGGGCCTCGTCGGGCTCGGCGACGAAGCCGGCCCAGACGGCCGCCGGACGGCCGGGGGCGCGTGGCCTGGAGCGCCCGCCACTGGGCGAGCATGTTGGCGTGCGTCAGCTCCACGCCCTTGGGCGGGCCGGTGGTGCCCGAGGTGTAGATCAGCGTGAGCACGTCGGCGGGCTCGACCGCCCGCCAGGCCGCCTCGAAGTCGTGCTCGGCGGGCGCGCGCGCCGCCAGGTCGACCAGGGTCAGCGTCGCCTCCCCGCCCGCGCCGTCCACCACCACGACGTGCTCGACGGCCACGTCGCCGGCGCCGCGAGCGGCCGCGACGCGCTCGAGCAGCGTCCGCTCGGTGACGACCACCCGGGCGCCGGCGTCGGCGAGCAGGAACGCCAGCTGCTCGGGAGCCGAGGTGTTGTACATCGAGAACGGGACCGCCCCCAGGTGCATCGCGGCGGCGTCCACCAGGTGGAACTCCGGCCGGTTGGTGAGCAGGAAGGCGACGGTGTCGCCCCGCCCCACGCCGAGGCCGGCCAGGCCGCCCGCGTACTCGCGGACCCGCGCCGCGTACTCGCCCCAGGCGATGGAGACCGCGTCGCCCCGCGTCCGCAGCGCCACGACGTCCGCCCGCTCGGCGGCGGTGATCTGAAACGCCTCGCAGAGCGTCCGGGCCTCGGTCAGCGCCCGGGGAGCAGCCGCCGCGCCGGCCGCGGTCGTGGTCTCCATCGCCGCGACTATCGCACGCCACCCCCGCCCGGTCCAGGAGCGCATCGTGCCAGCCGGTACGGTTCGGCGGGTGCGGGTCCTGGTCACCGGCGCCAGCGGGTTCGTCGGCGCGCATGTGGCGCGGCGGCTGGCCGAGGCCGGCGCCGACGTGCGGGGGCTCTCGCGGTCCGTGCCCCCCGAGGAGGCGCGCGTGGCCGACCACATGGCCGCCGATCTGCTCGACGCGGACGCGCTGGCCCGGGCGGTGGACGGCTGCGAGGCGGTGGTGCACGTGGCCGCGCTCTACGCCTACGGGCGCGGTCACGCCGCCCGGATGGAG
>VAXS01000021.1 GCA_005883255.1 Actinomycetota bacterium
AGCTCGCGCTCGTCGTGCACCTCGACCAGCACGTCGAGGTCGAGCGACTGCGCCTCGCGGTGCAGCCACTCCAGCTCGTCGGGACGCACGGCGGCCACGATCAGCAGGACCGCGTCCGCCCCGGCGGCGGCCGACTCGTACAGCTGGTAGGCGTCGACCGTGAAGTCCTTGCGCAGGATCGGCAGCGTGGAGGCGGCGCGCGCCTCGCGCAGGTCGTCGAGCGAGCCGCCGAAGTGCCGGGACTCCGTGAGGATCGAGAGCGCCGCCGCGCCCCCGCGCTCGTAGGCCTGCACGATCTCGGTGACGGCGGCGTCCGGGCGCAGCGCGCCGGCCGCCGGCGACCGGCGCTTGTACTCGGCGATCAGCGACAGCCCGGGGCGGGCCAGCGCCTCGGCGAACGGCCGGTCCTCGCCCCGCCCGGCCAGCGCCTGCTCGAGCTGCGACTGGGGCACCGCCTGCCTGCGCGCCTCGACCTCGTGGCGGGTGGACTCGACGATTTCCTCGAGCACGTTCATGCCGGCGTGGGGGCCAGCTCTTCCGTCTTGGCCACGAAGTCGTGGAGCGTGCGCTCGGCCGCGCCCTCGTCGATCGCGGCCTCGGCGGCGCGGGCGCCGGCGGCGACGCTCTCGGCGGCGCCGGCCACGTAGATCGCCGCCCCGGCGTTGAGGACGGCCAGGTCGCGGGCCGGTCCGGGCTCGCCGGCGAAGATCCGCCGGGCGGTCTCGGCGTTCTGCTCGGGAGTCCCGCCGGCCACCGCCTCCGGGGGAGCCGGCGCCAGGCCCACGTCCTCGGGCCCGAGGACGTAGCGGTCGATGTCCGTCTCGCCTGCGTCCCCGGGGCCCGTGACCTCGACGACGTGCGTGCGTCCGCCGGTGCTCATCTCATCGAGTCCGTCGTCGCTGGACACTACCAGCGCCCTCTCGGCGCCCAGCAGCGCCAGCGCGCCGGCCACCAGCTCGAGCTGGGCCGGGTCCGAGACGCCGACCAGCTGGCGGCGGGCCCCGGCGGGGTTGGTGAGCGGTCCCAGCAGGTTGAACACGGTGCGCACGCCCAGTTCCTTGCGCACCGGCACCACGAACCGGGTGGCCGGGTGGTGGGCGGGGGCGAACATGAACCCGAAGCCCACCTCGTCGATGCAGCGCGCCACCCCGTCGGGCTCCAGGTCGATCCGTGCGCCCAGCGCCTCCAGCACGTCGGCGGACCCCGAGAGGCCCGTGGCCGAGCGGTTGCCGTGCTTGGCCACCGCGCAGCCGGCGGCGGCGGCGATCAGCGCCGCGGTGGTGGACACGTTGAAGGTGCGCCGCCCCCCGCCGGTCCCCGCTGTGTCCAGCAGGTCGTCGCGGTCGGCGGCGACGGGAGCCGCCAGCGCGCGCATGGTGCGCGCCAGCCCGGCGACCTCCTCCACGGTCTCGCCCTTGGTGCGCAGCGCGATCAGGAAGCCCGCGATCTCCACCTCGGTCGCCTCCCCGGCCATGATGCATGCCAGGACCTCGGCCGCCTGGTCGGCGGACAGGTCCCGCCCGGACGCCACGGCGTCGAGGGCCTGGGTGAGCGCCGGCTCAGCCATCGGCGAGGAAGTTGCGCAGCAGCGCCCGGCCGGAGTCCGTGAGCACCGACTCGGGGTGGAACTGCACGCCCTCGGCCGGCAGCTCGCGGTGGCGCATCGCCATCAGCACGCCCGCCCCCTGCGCGGAGCGCTCGAAGCAGTCCGGGAGATCGGGATCGACCACCAGCGAGTGGTAGCGGCCCACCGTCAGCGGGCTGTCCAGCCCGGCGAAGATCGTGCGGCCGTCGTGCTCGACCTCGGCGCTCTTGCCGTGGACCGGCTCGTGGCGCACCACCCGCCCGCCGAAGGCGGCGGCCAGCGACTGGTGCCCCAGGCACACGCCCAGCGACGGCACCCCGGCCTCGGGGAAGCGCCTCATGGCCTCGACCGAGATGCCCGCCTCGGCGGGCGTGCACGGCCCCGGCGAGACCACCAGGCGGTCGGGCCGGCGAGCCAGCAGCTCGTCCACCGCCGCGGCGTCGTTGCGCACGACGTCCACCTCCGCCCCCAACTCCCCCAGGTACTGGACGAGGTTGTAGGCGAACGAGTCGTAGTTGTCGACCACCAGCACGCGCACGGTGGCAGGAGGGTAGCTATGCCGCTAGGCGGCGACGGCCTTCTCGGCCTGGCGCTCCGGGCTGGGGCGCACCACGTCCCAGGCCAGGCCCAGCCGCTCCAGCCCGCGGATGACCAGCCCACCCGGATCGATCTCGCGCCGGCGCAGCCCGTGGAACGCCGAGGTGGGGAACGCGTGGTGGTTGTGGTGCCAGGCCTCGCCGAACGAGGGCACCGCCAGCCAGAACACGTTGCGGGACTCGTCGTCGGTGGCGAACCGGCGGCGACCGAAGAAGTGGCAGACCGAGTTGATCGCGAACGTCACGTGGTGCAGCAGGAAGATCCGCACCAGGCCGCCCCAGAGCAGGCCGATCAGGCCGCCGCGGAGGCTGCCGGTGGCGGCGTAGCCGATCGCGAACGGGATCGCCAACCCCAGAGCCACCCAGCCCGGGAACAGGCGGCTGATCCCGCGCATCAGCGGGTCCGCCACCAGGTCGCGCGCGTAGCGCTGGGGCTCGGCCCGGCCGGCGGCCGAGAACAGCCAGCCCACGTGGGCGTGCCACAGGCCGGCCAGCGCCCGGCGCAGGCCCCGGCCGGCGCCCACGTGCGGGCTGTGCGGGTCGCCCTCCTCGTCGGTGAACGCGTGGTGCTTGCGGTGGTCGGAGACCCAGTGGATCACCGGCCCCTGCACCGACATCGAGCCCAGCACGGCGAACACGGCCCGGACCCAGCCGACGGTCTGGAACGAGCGGTGGGTGAGCAGGCGGTGGAAGCCCACCGTCACGCCCAGCCCGGTGGCCACGTACATCGCGGTCATCACCGCCAGGTCCAGCGGACCGACGAACCGCTCCCACAGGAGCACCAGCGCCGCCACGAAGGCGCCCACCGGGACGAACACGCCCATGAGGTTCCCGATCTTCTGCGCCCGGCTCACCGCAATGGGGAGCGTAGCGCGGCTACCCCCAGTCGGGCTGGCGCACCGCCAGCTCGATGGCCCCCAGGACGCCCCGGGCCTTGGCCACCGACTCCTCGAACTCGTAGTCGGGCCGGGCGTCGGCCACGGTGCCGCCCCCGGCCTGCACGTGGGCCACGCCGTCCTTGACCACCACGGTGCGGATGTGGATGCAGGTGTCGAGGTCGCCGGTGTAGGAGAGGTAGCCGATCGCGCCGCCGTAGCCCCCGCGCTTCACCGGCTCGAGCTCGTCGATGATCTGCATGGCCCGGACCTTGGGGGCGCCCGAGAGCGTCCCGGCCGGCAGGATCGAGCGCAGCGCGTCGATCGGCCCCAGCTCGGGTCGCAGGACCCCGCCCACCGAGGACACGATGTGCATGACGTGGGAGTAGGTCTCCACGGCCATGAACGTCTCGACCTCCACCGTCCCGTACTCGCACACGCGCCCCAGGTCGTTGCGGCCGAGGTCGACGAGCATGACGTGCTCGGCCCGCTCCTTGGGGTCCTCGAGCAGCTCGGCGGCGATGCGGATGTCCTCGTCGGCGTCGGCGCCGCGCGGGCGGGTGCCCGCGATCGGCCGGGTGGAGGCCCGCCGCCCGGCCACGGTGAGCAGCGGCTCGGGGCTGGCGCCGGCGATCTGGAAGTCCTCGAAGTCGAGGAAGTACATGTACGGGCTGGGGTTCACGGCCCGCAGCCCCCGGTAGATCGAGAACGCGTCCACCGGGACCGGGCCCGACCAGCGCTGCGAGGGGACCACCTGGAAGGCGTCGCCGGCGCGGACGTACTCGATGATCCGGGTGACGATCCCCTCGAACTCGGCGCGGGACATGTTGCTGGCGAGCTCCGGCATCGGTCGGGCACCGTGAGGCGGCCGCGTCGCCCGGGGCACGGGCCCGGCCAGCCGGCGGCGCACCTCGCCGATCGTGGCCACCGCGGTGTCGTAGGCGCGCTCCAGCGCCTCCGGCCGCTCGACGTAGACGTTGGCCAGGACCGTCGTCGTGTGCTTGAGGTGGTCGAAGACCACCAGCGCGTCCGTGAGCATCAGCGCCAGGTCGGGCAGGCCCAGCGGATCGGGGTTGGGCGGGCCCAGCGGCTCGACCGTCCGCACCAGGTCGTAGCCGAAGTAGCCCACGGCCCCGCCGGCGAACGGGGGAAGGTCGGGCAGCGGCGCCTGCCGGTGCCGCGCCACCTCCGCGGCGGCCAGCGCGTAGGGGTCACCGCCCTCGTCCAGCGACCAGCGGATCATGCTTCGGGGCCGGAAGCCGATGAAGGAGTAGCGCCCGACCCGCTGCCCCTGGTCGGCCGACTCCAGCAGGAACGAGGGACCGGCCTGACGCAGCTTGAGGAAGGCGGAGACCGGCGTCTCGCAGTCGTCGATGAACGACTGGCGCAGCGGGATCAGGTTGTGGTCCTCCGCCAGCGCGCGGACCTCCTCGAACGACGGCGCGACCGTCGCCGGCTCAGCGGCGACGGCCATTGAGGACCCGCTCGACCGCCGCCATGTCCACGTCCCGGTGGCGCAGGAGGACGAGCAGGTGGTAGAGGACGTCGGCTCCCTCCTCGGCCACCCGGTCCGGCGACTCGTCCGCGTGCGCCCGGGCCACCTCGTCGGCCTCTTCGCGCACCTTCTCGGCGATCCGGCCGGGGTCGTCGAACAGCTCGCTGGTGTAGGACCCGTCCGGGCGCTCAGACCGGCGCGCCGCGATCGTGCGCTCGAGCGCGGGCAGCGCCTCGTGGGGCGCGAGCTCCAGGTCGCCACGGTGGAAGCAGGTGCGCTCGCCGGTGTGGCACGCCGGGCCCGCCGGCTCCACCAGCGCCAGCAGGGCGTCGCCGTCGCAGTCGTAGCGCAGCGCCCGCAGCCGCTGGACGTTGCCGCTGGTGGCGCC
>VAXS01000283.1 GCA_005883255.1 Actinomycetota bacterium
CATGCACCACCGCCTCGCGCAGGTCCTCGGTCTGCCCCGGGCAGATCACCACGTCGCCCAGCTCGCGCGGGCCGGCGCTGTCGGCGTCCTCGTCCACCGGGAACGAGAGCACGTCGGTGGGGGCGTCGCGCCCCCGGTGCTGGCGGTTGAGCGCCCGGATGCGTCGCTCGTCCACCAGCTCCACCGCCACGTGCCCGTCGTCGACGCCGGCCGACGCCAGCGCCAGCGCGCACAGCTGCTCCACGTCCGCGCTGGCCAGGCGGACGTCCGCCCGCTCGATCCCGATGACGTCGACGTCCAGCAGACCTAGGCCCGGCGGCGGTCGGCGGGGCGCAGCTCGGGGGCGCTGCGCTCGCTGTGCTCCCCGTAGGCCTCGACGATCCGCTGCACGAGCTTGTGGCGGACCACGTCCTCGCCGCCGAAGCGCACGAATGCGATGTCGTCGACGTGGTCGAGGATGTCCCCCACCTGGACGAGCCCGGAGGTCTGGTCGCGCGGCAGGTCGATCTGCGTGATGTCGCCGGTGACCACCACCCTGGAGCCGAAGCCCAGCCGGGTCAGGAACATCTTCATCTGCTCGGGGCTGGTGTTCTGGGCCTCGTCGAGGATGACGAACGAGTCGTTGAGCGTGCGCCCGCGCATGAAGGCCAGCGGCGCGATCTCGATGACGCCCCGCTCCAGGTGCTGCGACACCCGCTCGGGGTCGAGCATGTCGTGCAGGGCGTCGAACAGCGGTCGCAGGTAGGGATCGACCTTGGCCATCATGTCGCCGGGTAGGAACCCCAGGCGCTCGCCGGCCTCGACCGCGGGGCGGGTGAGAATGATCCGGTTGACCTCCCGGCGCGAGAGCGCGGCCACCGACATCGCCACCGCCAGGAACGTCTTGCCGGTCCCCGCAGGGCCGATCCCGAACGTGACCGTGTTGCGGCGGATCGAGTCCACGTAGCGCTTCTGGTTGAGCGTCTTGGGCGCCACCTTGGACGAGCGATGGCGCCAGACCACGTCTTCCAGGATGCGGGCGGGCGACTCGTGCGCGTCCAGCGCGCGGGTGACCGCCTCGATGGTCCCGGGCGCGATCTCGTGGCCCTCGGCGATGAGGTCGGAGAGCTCGCGCACCACGGTCTCCCCCGCGTCCACCGCCTCCCCGGCGCCCTCCAGGGTGACCACGTTGCCCCGCAGGAAGACGTCGCAGTCCAGGTGCCCCTCCAGTGCCTTGAGGATCGCGTCCTCCGACCCCGCCAGGCCGGCGGCCACCTCGTTGGGAAGCTCCAGCTGACGCCGCACTACGCGCCCAGCGCCTCCCGGACCTTCTGCGCCACGCGCTTGCCGTCGGCGCGGCCGCCCACCTTGGGCATCGCCACCGACATGACACGCCCCATGTCGCCGGGCGCCTGGGCGCCGGCCTCGGCCACGGCGTCGGTCACCAGGTGCTGCAGCTCCTCGTCGGAGAGCTCCGCGGGAAGGTAGGCCTCGATCAGGCGCGCCTCCGCCTCCTCCTGCTCGGCCAGGTCCGCCCGGCCGCCCTGGCGGTACTGGTCGGCGGCGTCCAGGCGGCGCTTGCGCTCGCGGCGCAGGACGGCCACCTCGTCGCCGTCGCCCTCCTTCGCCGCCTTCTGCAGCTCGGACAGCACGAGTCGCAGCGCGCCCACGCGCGTGCGCTCGCCTGCCTTCATCGCGACGGCCAGATCGGCCTTCACCTGGTCCTGCGCGGCCATTCGTCACAGGATACGCGGGGCGCGCCGGCTCCCCCGCGCCTACCCGAGTCATCGCCCTCAGCGGGCGTCAAACGCGAGCCGTCAGCTCGCGTTCGAGCTGGCGACAGGTGTCGACCATCGCCTCGCCGCCGGATGCCGGCCAGGACCTCGGCCGCCTCCGCCGGCTCCAGCGCGTCCGCGAAGAACAGCTTGAGCGTGCCGGCGTCGCGCAGCTCCCAGGTCAGCGGCTCGTCGCGGCGCAGCCAGGCCGCCAGCTCGGCCTCTCCCTCGGACGTGAGCTCGTACAGGCGGCGGGGGCGGCGCCCGCGCGGCTCGGAGCGGCCGCGCACCAGGCCGGCCCGCTCCAGGCGGCGCAGGTTGGGATAGATCTGGGCCGGCGAGATCGTCCAGAAGAAGCGGGTCGAGACGTCCACCGCGCGCTTGATGTCGTAGCCCGAGCGAGCGCCCAGCCGGAGCATGCCCAGCACCACGTAGCTGGCCGGTTCGAGACTCTTCGCCGCGGGCATACGTGTTATCGTGACATATCGCACCGACACGTCTTCGGAGGAGGCTCACATGACCACGGCCGCACCGCCATCCCCGTTCCGGGCGGCGATCGAAGCCCACGACCTCGATGCGACGATGCGGAGCTGCTCGCCCGACGTCGTACTGCACTCGCCGATCAGCCGCTGGGCGAGCATCGCGGGCC
>VAXS01000022.1 GCA_005883255.1 Actinomycetota bacterium
CTCGCCCGAAGCCCGAGATCCCGGGCGCGGACCTCGAGGTCGACATCGTCCCGGAGGGCATGGATCCCCTCGCCCGCGCCGAGGCCGAGGAGGCGGCGGCCGCCCTGGTCGAGGCGCCCGAGACCGAGGCGCCGGTCGCCGAAGAGCCCGGGGAGGAGCCCGGCCCGGTCACCCAGGCCGCCATCGACCTGGCCGCCGGCGCGCGCTACACCGCCACCGGCAAGCGCAAGACGGCCGTGGCCCGCGTCATCCTCAAGCCCGGCAGCGGCGAGTACACGATCAACGGACGGCCACTGGACGCGCACTTCCCCCGCCCCACGCTCCAGCGCAACATCCGCCAGCCGCTGGAGACCGTGGGCTACGACTCGCGCATGGACGTGATGGCGACCCTGCACGGCGGCGGCGTCTCCGCGCAGGCCGGCGCGCTGCGACACGGCATCTCCCGCGCGCTGATCGACGCCGACCCGAACCTGCGCTCGGAGCTCAAGCGCCGCGGCTTCCTCACCCGCGATCCGCGGGTGAAGGAGCGCAAGAAGGCCGGCCTCAAGAAGGCGCGCAAGCGCCCGCAGTTCTCGAAGCGGTAACGTCGCGCGGTGTCGCGCAACCTCTTCGGGACGGATGGCGTCCGGGGCGTCGCCGGCGAGCGGATCACCGCCGAGCTCGCTCTCGGCCTGGCCTCCGCCGCCACCCGATTGGCCGTCCCCGAGGCCGGCCGCGGCCCCCAGGTCCTGGTCATCCGCGACACCCGCGAGTCAGGCGAGATGCTGGAGGCCGGCATCGCGGCCGGCGTGGCCGCGGCCGGCGGCGACGCGCTGCTGGGCGGCGTCCTGCCCACCCCCGCCGCGCCGCTCCTGCTCCGCCGCTACGGGCTCGACCTCGCGGTCGTGCTGTCGGCCTCGCACAACCCCTACCGGGACAACGGGATCAAGTTCTTCGGGCCCGACGGGCACAAGCTCTCCGACCGGCGCGAGGAGGAGATCGAGGCCGTGCTCGAAGCGGGCGCGCGCCCCAACGCCGAGGCGATCGGCCGCGTCAGGACGCTCCGGGGCACCCTGGAGGACTACCTGCGCGAGCTCCACACCCGCTTCGTCGACCTCGACCTGAGCGGCCTGCGCGTCGCCCTCGACTGCGCGAACGGCGCCGCCTACCGCGCCGCCCCGGAGATGTTCCGGCGGCTGGGCGCCGAGGTCACGGCGATCGGCGTCGAGCCCGACGGGCGCAACATCAACGACGGCTGCGGCTCGACGCACATCGACAGCCTGGCCGCCGCCGTCATCGCGGGTGGCCACGACCTGGGCTTCGCCTTCGACGGCGATGCCGACCGGGTCCTGGCCGTCGACCGGCGCGGGACCGTGGTCGACGGCGACGAGCTGATCGCCCTGGCCGCGCTTCACCTGCGCGCCGCCGGGCGCCTGGCCGGCGGGGGTGTGGCGGTCACCGTGATGGCCAACTACGGCTTCCACCACGCGATGCGGCAGGCCGGGATCGAGGTCGCCACCACGCCCGTGGGCGACCGCTACGTGATCGAGGAGCTGCGCGGCCGGCGTTGGGTGCTCGGCGGCGAGCAGTCCGGCCACATCATCGAGATGGGCTTCTCGCCCACGGGCGACGGCATCGCCTCCGCCCTGCTCACGCTCGAGGCCCTGGGCGGCCGCGACCTGGCCGAGCGCGACGCCATGGAGAAGCTCCCCCAGCGGCTGGTGAACGTGCGCGTGGACGACCGCGACGGGCTGCTCCACGACCGGGCGCTGCGCGAGGCGATCGAGCGCGAGTCGGCGGCCCTGGAGGGCCGGGGCCGGGTCCTGGTCCGCCCCAGCGGGACCGAGCCCGTGGTGCGCGTCATGGTCGAGGCCCCCAGCGAGGACGAGGCGGCCGCGGCCTGCGAGCGCCTGGTGGCGGCACTGCAGGCCGTCACGGCGTAACCGCCAGCCCGGCACGCCCGCTTGCACCCCTGGCGGACGACCGCCCTCGGCGGTTAGAATGCGTGGCTCCGCCCGCAGTCGGAGCGGGTCGGGAGAGCCGCCGGTCGCGGCTCTCATTCGTTCCGGAGGTCCACCATGTGCGGAATCGTCGGCTACGTCGGGCATCGTCCCGTGCAGGACCTGCTCCTCGCGGGGCTGGAGAAGCTCGAATACCGCGGCTACGACAGCGCCGGGATCTCGGTGATCTGCGACGGGCTCGTGGACTCGGTGCGCGCCGTGGGCAACCTCAGCGCGCTGCGCGACGCGGTTGCCGCCCGCGAGGACGGCGACGGCGGGGTGGCCGTGGCCGCCCGCGTGGCCACCGTCGGCATCGGGCACACCCGCTGGGCCACGCACGGCCGCGTGTCGGAGGCGAACGCCCATCCGCACTTCGACACCGAGAGCACGGTCCACATCGTCCTCAACGGGATCGTGGAGAACCACCTGGCGCTACGCGAGCGCCTCGCCGCCGAGGGCTGTGTGTTCACCTCCGAGACCGACGCCGAGGTCGTGGCCCACCTGGTGTCGCGCCACCACCACGACGACCTCTCCGAGGCCGTGCGCCTGGCCTACAACGAGCTGCAGGGCCACTACGCGTTCGTCGCCCTGGCCGGCGACGAGCCCGAGCGCCTGGTGGGCGCTCGCAAGGAGTGCCCGCTGATCGTGGGCCGCGGCGAGGGCGAGACGTTCCTGGCCTCCGCGATCCCCGCCTTCCTGCGCGACACCCGCCGCGTCCAGTACATCGACAACGGCGAGATCGTGACGATCGGGCGCGACGGCGCGACCTTCCAGAACGCGGCTGGCGAGCCGCTCGACCGGGAGATCGTGGAGATCGACTGGGACGCCGACACCGCCGAGAAGGGCGGCTTCGAGACGTTCATGCTCAAGGAGATCCACGAGCAGGCGGACGCGCTGGCGGAGACGATCTTCGACCGTACGGTCCGCGAGGACGGCGTGGACGTGGGCGAGATGGGCGCCGTGGACGATCAGCTGCTGCGCTCACTGCGCCGCATCGTGATCGTGGCCTGCGGCACCTCCTACCACGCCGGCCTGGTCGGCCGCTACGCGATCGAGGAGTGGGCGCGCGTGCCGGTGGAGATGGACATCGCCTCCGAGTACCGCTACCGCAACCCGGTGGTGGGCCCCGGCGACCTGGTGGTCGGGATCTCCCAGTCGGGCGAGACCGCGGACACGCTGGCGGCCATGCGCCTGGCCCGCGAGCGCGGGGCCACGGTGCTGGCGGTGACCAACGTGATGGGCTCGCAGGCCACGCGCGACTCCGACGGCACGCTGTTCACCCGGGCCGGCCTGGAGATCGGGGTTGCGGCCACCAAGACGTTCGTCTGCCAGGTCGCCGCGATGTACCTGCTGGCGCTGCGCCTGGCCGAGCTGCGCGGCACGCTCCCGACCGAGCGCCTGCGCGCCCTGGTCGCCGGGCTCAAGCAGCTTCCCCACCACGTGGGCGAGCTGATCGCGCGGGTCGACCAGCCGGTGCGGGCCATCGCCGCCGAGCACTGGGAGTCGAGCTTCTTCCTCTACCTGGGCCGCCACGTGGGACTGCCGGTGGCGCTGGAGGGCGCGCTCAAGCTCAAGGAGATCTCCTACATCGCCACCGACGCCTACGCCGCCGGCGAGATGAAGCACGGCCCGATCGCGCTGCTCGACGAGTCCACCCCGGTGGTGTGCGTGGCCACCGACTCGCCGGTGCTGGAGAAGGTGGTCTCGAACATGCAGGAGGTGCGCGCGCGCGGCGCCCACGTGATCGCCGTGGCCTCCGACGGCAACGAGGAGATCCCGGGCCAGGCCGAGCGGACGATCGCGATCCCCCGCACCGACTGGATGCTCCAGCCGATGCTGGCGGTCATCCCCCTGCAGCTGCTGGCCTACCGGATCGCCCGCCACCGCGGCCTCAACGTCGACCAGCCCCGCAACCTGGCGAAGACCGTCACCGTCGAGTGACCCCCACCCTGACCGACGGGGTCGTGACGCTGCGGCCCTGGCGGGCGGAGGACGTGGACGCCGTGGTGGGGATCTGCCAGGACCCCGAGATCGTCCGCTTCACGCGGATCCCGGTCCCGTACACCCGCGACGACGCGCTGATGTTCCTGGCCCAGCAGGTGGCCCGGGAGCAGCGCGGCGACGTCGCCTCCTTCGCGATCGCCGACGCCGCCGGCGAGGCCGTGCTGGGCTCGATCGACGTGCGGCCCACCGCCGAGGGCCGGGCCACCATCGGCTACCTGGTGGCGGCGCCGGCGCGCGGCCGGGGGGTGGCGAGCCGCGCCGTCCGGTTGCTCTCGCGCTGGGCCCTGGAGGAGCTGGGCCTGGCGCGGCTGGAGATCCACGTGCGTCCGGACAACCCGGCGTCGCAGCGGGTGGCGGAGCGGGCGGGCTTTCGCCGGGAAGGCGTCCTGCGCTCCTACCTGGAGTCCCGGGGGGAGCGCCACGACGCGATGATCTTCTCCCTGCTGCCCGAGGACGTAGGATCGGCGTCGTGAGCGGAGCGAAGCGGAGCGGTTACGCGGGGCCGGAGGCCCCGCGCCGGCATCAAGAGCGCCGACCGGAGGGAGGCGCAGGGTGACCGTCGGCCTCGACTTGCTGGAGATCGACCGCTTGGAGCGGGCGCTGCGGCGGCACCCGCGCCTGGCGCAGCGGCTGTTCACGCCGGCCGAGCGGGCCTACGCCGCCGCGCGGGCCCGGCCCGCCCAGCACCTGGCCGCCCGGTTCTGCGCCAAGGAGGCGGTGGCCAAGGCGCTGCGCCTGGAGGCCTGGAGCTGGCAGGACGTGGAGGTCGGCCCCGAGGGGCGCGTGGCCCTGCACGGCGCCGCCGACCGGCGGGCCCGCGAGTCCGGCGCGCGCGTGCAGGTCTCGCTCACGCACTCGCGCGGGCTGGCGGCGGCCGTGGCGCTGGTGGAATGACCGACCTCCCGGGCTGGCTCGACCCGCTTCCCGACGCCGGCCAGATGCGGGCGATCGACGCCTGGGCGATCGAGGGGCAGGGGGTGCCCTCCCTCGACCTGATGGAGCGCGCGGGGACCGGCGTGGCCCGGCTGGTGGCCGAGCGGGCGCCCGCCGGGCGC
>VAXS01000023.1 GCA_005883255.1 Actinomycetota bacterium
CCAGCTCGGTTACCCGCCGCCCGAGACCTTCCTGCCCACCTACGAGCGGCTGTGCCAGTGGCTCGACGCCCTGCCCGAGGCGCTGGGCGTCCCCACCGACCGCACGGTCCTCGGGGGCTTCTCGCAGGGCGCGGTAATGGCTTATGCGGCAGGCCTAGGCCGGGGGCGCCCGGCGCCGGCCGGGATCATGGCGCTGAGCGGGTTCGTCCCCACGGTCGAGGGCCTCGAGCTCGACCTCTCGAACCGGCAGGGCTTCCCGGTGGCGATCGCCCACGGCACGCGCGACCCGGTGATCGGGGTCGAGTGGGGGCGGCGAGCGCGCGACCTCCTGGTGGAGGCCGGATGCGACGTCCTGTACATCGAGTCGGACGTCCCGCACACGCTGGACCCCCGCGAGCTTCCGCGCCTGGCGGGGTGGGTGCAGGAGCGAGTCCCCGCCTAGCCTCCCACCGGGTGCCGCGCGGCCTCGGGCTCGTACACGCTGGCCGCGCCCTCGGGGAACCAGAGGGCCTCGAGCACCAGCAGGCCGATCACCCCGGCGGCGAGGACGACGAGGAACACCACGGGCGCCACCCCTCCCCCCGCCGCCGCCAGCACCACCGCGGCGGCCGCCAGCCCCAGGCGGGCGACGAAGACCCGATCGCGCGCGGTCGTCCACTCGGCGGCCAGGTGGAAGACGGCGAGCGAGACCAGATAGGCGGCGATCCCGCCGGACAGCGCCCAGCGCGCGCCCCCGGTCAGGTGCCCCGCGGCGGCGCCGTGGATCGCCAGCTCCGTCCCCACCCCCATCACCGCCACGCCCGCCAGGAGCGGGAAGTGCCCGTACAGGTACACCAGCCCCAGCATCCCCCGCCCGATCACCGAGGTGTCGGCGAAGTCGAAGTAGATCCACCACAGGCAGGCAGCGATCGCGAAGCTCGCGGTCGCCACCGTGATCGCCAATCCGCTGAATGAGATGCCCGCCACCCCGGCCACCACGCCGATGATCGCCTGCCCGAGGACGATGATGAAGAACTGGCCGAAGCGCTCGGTGATGTGGGGGACGTTCACCGGGGCGCCCCGCAACAGCCGCCAGCCCAGCGGCGGCTGGAGCATGTCGACCAGCAGGCCCGCGCCCCACAGCGCGAACCGGCCCGGGGTGGGCACGGCCAGCGAGATCACCCACAGCGAGGTGCCCACCGAGAACCCGGCGAGGTAGAGGTTGACGACGTCCCGCCCCGGCCCGCGCACGTGGCGGCGGGCGCGCGCGTACATCGCCAGCAGCACCGCCCGCACCCCCACGAAGGAGATCGCGAAGCCGACCGAGCCGTGCGACGTCGTGCCATGCGGGACGTTGATCGCCAGGGCGACGATGCCAGCTTGACCGCCAGCTGGTTGACCGCGACGACGAAGACGAGGTCGAAGAACAGCTCGAGCCAGGTGGCGTGGCGCTCGGCGTCCTCCTCGAGCTGCCGCAGCTGCGGAGGCTGCAGCCCGAAGCCTGCGCGCCACACGCTCACTCGAGCAGCGACCTTCCCGTCATGGCTCGCGGCTGCTCGATCCCCAGCATCCGCAGGAGCGTGGGCGCGACGTCGGCCAGGATGCCGCCCCCGCGGAGGGTCGCGCCCGCGACCGTGACCACCAGCGGCACCGGGTTCAGCGAGTGCGCCGTGTTGGGAGCGCCGTCGGGCTCGAGCATGTGGTCGCAGTTGCCGTGGTCGGCGGTGACGACGCAGGCCCCGCCGCTCTCGTGGACCGCCCCCACCACGTCGACCAGCGCGGTGTCCACCGCCTCCACCGCCGCCACCGCGGCCGGGATGACGCCGGTGTGGCCCACCATGTCGGGGTTGGCGAAGTTGACGATCCCGAAGCGGGCATCGTGCTCCCGCCAGCGGCGGGCGAAGGCCTCGGCCACGCCGGCGGCGCTCATCTGGGGCCGCTGGTCGTAGGTGGCGACGTCGCGCGGCGACGGGACCAGCTCGCGCTCCTCGCCCTCGTAGGGGTCCTCCTCCCCGCCGTTGAAGAAGTAGGTCACGTGGGCGTACTTCTCGGTCTCGGCCACGTGCAGCTGGCGCAGGCCGCGTTCCGCCACCGTGGCCGCCAGGGTGGCGCCGGGCCGGTGGGGCGGGAACGCGACCGGATAGGTCCAGTCCTCCTCGTACTCGGTCATCGTCGCGTAGCGCCCGACCGGCGGGGCGTCGCCGCGGTCCACCTCCGCGAACCCGGGCTCGACCAGGGCCCGGGTGAGCTGGCGCATCCGGTCGGGGCGGAAGTTGAAGGCCAGGACCGCGTCGCGCTCGGGCCGGATGCGCGCCTCCTCGCCCACGGTTGTGGGCGCGATGAACTCGTCGGTCTCGTCTCGCTCGTAGGCGGCGCGGACCGCCGCCGCCCCCGTGTCGGCGTGGTGAGGGGCGCGTCCATGCACGAGCAGGTCGTAGGCCCGCTGGGTGCGGTCCCAGCGGCGGTCGCGGTCCATCGCGAAGTAGCGCCCGACCACGGTGCCCACGCGGGCGTTGCCGGCGGTGGCGCACCAGCGCTCGACGGTCTCCAGGTGGCCGGCTCCGGCGGTGGGGCTGGTGTCGCGGCCGTCGGTGAACGCGTGGACCACCAGGTCGCCGACGCCCACCTCCCGGCCCAGCTCGATCAGCGCCTCCAGGTGCTTGAAGCCGGAGTGGACGCCCCCGTCCGAGACCAGGCCGAGGAGGTGCACTCGCTGGGCGGAGCCGAACAGGTCCCGGAGGACCGGGTTGCGCGCCAGCGTCCCGTCGGCGACGGCGGCGTCGATGCGCGTGAGGTCCTGCTCGACCACGGCGCCGGCCCCCAGGTTGAGGTGCCCCACCTCGGAGTTGCCCATCTGGCCCTCGGGCAGGCCCACCGCGGGTCCGCCCGCCTGGAGCTGCGTGTGCGGGTAGCGCGACCACAGCTCGTCGAAGTTGGGGGTGCGGGCGAGCGAGATGGCATTGCCGGGACCGGGCTCGGCCAGCCCCCAGCCGTCGAGGATGACCAGGCACGCGCGCTCGACCGGCAACGCGCGCGGCCCGTCCGGCAGGGTCATCCCGGCAGGGAGGCCACGATCGCCGCGAACGAGGCGGCGTCGAGGCTCGCGCCGCCCACCAGCGCCCCGTCCACGTCGGGCAGCGCCAGGAGCTCGGCCGCGTTGTCGGGGCTCACGCTGCCACCGTAGAGGATGCGGACGCGCTCGCCGGCGCCGGCGTCGCGGCCGCCGACCAGGGCCCGGATGAACGCGATCGCCTCCTGGGCCTGGTCCGGCGTCGCCACCTTGCCGGTCCCGATCGCCCAGATCGGCTCGTAGGCGATCGCCACGTCCGCCAGCCGGTCGTCGTTCACGCCCGCCAGCGCCTCCTGCACCTGGTGGCGGAGCTTGCGCTCGGTGTCGTGCGCCTCGCGCTCCTCCTCGGTCTCCCCCACGCACAGCAGGGGCAGCAGCCCGGCGGCCAGGAGCGCGGGGACCTTGAGTTGCAGCGCCCGGTCGCTCTCGCAGAAGTACTGACGGCGCTCGGAGTGGCCGACGATCGCTCCCTGAACGCCGAGGTCCGCCAGCATCGGGATCGACACCTCTCCGGTGTAGGCGCCCTGCTCGGCCTCGTGGACGTTCTGGGCCAGCACCTGCAGCGCGGACCCGCGGGCGCTGTCCACCACCGCGGCCAGCGCGGTGAAGGGCGGGCAGAGCGCCACGTCGGCGCCCGCGCTGGAGAGTCGCGGCAGCAGGGCGGCCACGAAGGCCTCCGCCTCGCCCGCGGTCTTGTGCATCTTCCAGTTGGCGGCGACCAGCGGGGTACGGGTCACGCCAGGGCCTCCACGCCCGGCAGCGGCCGGCCCTCCAGCAGGTCCAGTGCGGCGCCGCCCCCGGTGGAGACGTGCGTCACGCGGTCGGCCAGCCCGAAGGCGGTCAGCGCCGCCGCGGAGTCCCCGCCCCCCACGATCGTGGTGCCGGGCGCGGCGGCCACCGCCTCCGCCAGCGCCCGGGTGCCGGCGGCGAAGGGCTCGAGCTCGAACGCTCCCAGCGGACCGTTCCAGAACACGGTGCCCGCACCGCGCACCTCGCCGGCGTAGGCCGCGGCTGTGCGCGAACCCACGTCGAGCCCCATCCACCCGGCCGGAACGTCCACGCCATCCAGCTCCCGGCGCTCGGCATCGGCGCCGAAGCGGTCGGCGATGACCAGGTCCGACGGCAGCTCCAGCCGGGACCTCGCGCGCTCCGCGAGCTCCAGCGCCCGGCGTGCCGGCTCCAGGTCCTCCTCCTGGCAGCGCGAGGCGCCGATCGAGTGTCCCTGCGCCTTCAGGAACGGGAACGCCATCGCGCCCGCGACCAGGATCGCGTCGGCCACCTCCAGGAAGCGCTCGATGACGCCGATCTTGTCGGTCACCTTGGCGCCGCCGAGCACGGCGACCAGCGGCCGGTCGGGGTCGGCCAGCAGGCCGCTCAGCGTCTCCACCTCGCGCTGGAGCAGGCGCCCGGCGGCCCGGTCGGGCACGCGCCGGGCGACCCCCTCGGTGGAGGCGTGGGCGCGATGCGCGGCGCCGAAGGCGTCGTTGACGTAGACGTCGGCCAGGCGGGCCAGCGCCTCCGCCAGCTCAGGGTCGTCGCGCGTCTCCCCAGGCTCGTAGCGGACGTTCTCCAGCACCAGCACATCGCCCGGCTGGAGGTTCTGGGCCAACGCCTCCACCTCGGGGCCGGCCACGCCGGGCGCGAGGGTCACGTCGGCGCCGGTGAGCTCGGCCAGGCGATCGGCCACGGGGCGCAGCGAGAGCTCCGGCTCCCGGTCCTGCGGGCGGCCCAGGTGCGAGGCCAGCACCACCCGGGCGCCGCGCTCGCGCAGATCGCGGATCGTGGGCAGGGCGGCCCGGATTCGGCTGTCGTCCGCGATGTGGCCCTCCTCCAGGGGAACGTTGAAGTCCACCCGCACCAGCACCCGCTTGCCCTCGAGGTCCCCCAGATCGTCCAGGGTCCTCACAACAGGCGCTGGACCAGGTCGACCAGGCGGTTGGAGTACCCCCACTCGTTGTCGTACCAGGCGACCACCTTGATCAGAGTGCCGTCGATGACCGAGGTGAGCTCGGAGTCGAAGATCGCCGAGTAGGGCGAGCGCACGATGTCCGACGAGACGATCGGGTCCTCGGTGTAGGCCAGGATGCCCTCCAGCGGGCCGGTGTCCGCCGCCGCCGCGAAGGCCGCGTTGACCTCCTCGGCGCTGGTCTCGCGGGCGGCCTCGACGGTGAGGTCCACCACCGAGCCGATGGCGATGGGGGCCCGGATCGAGAAGCCGTGGAGCTTGCCGTCCAGCTCCGGGATCACCAGGCCGATCGCCTTCGCCGCCCCGGTGGAGGTGGGGACCAGGTTGATCGCCGCCGCCCGGGCCCGGCGCAGGTCGCTGTGCGGGAGGTCCTGCAGGCGCTGGTCAGCGGTGTAGGCGTGGATGGTGGTCATGAGGCCGTGGCGGACGCCCACCGCCTCGTGCAGGACCTTGGCCACCGGCGCCAGGCAGTTGGTGGTGCAGGAGGCGTTGGAGATCACGTCGTGCGCGTCGCGGTCGTAGGCCTCGTCGAAGTTGACGCCCAGCGCGACCGTGACGTCCGGTCCCTTGGCCGGCGCCGAGATCACCACCTTGCGCGCCCCGCCCTCCAGGTGCTTGGCCGCGTTCTCGCGGTCGGTGAACAGCCCGGTGGACTCGATCACCACGTCGGCGCCCAGCTCGCCCCAGGGGAGGCTGGCCGGGTCGCGCTCGGCCAGCACCCGTAGCTCCTGGCCGTCCACCACCAGCGCGGCGTCGCCGACCTCGACCGTGCCTGGGTAGGGCCCGAGCGTCGAGTCGTACTTGAGCAGCTGGCCCAGCGTCCGGGCGTCGGTGAGGTCGTTGACG
>VAXS01000024.1 GCA_005883255.1 Actinomycetota bacterium
GCTCACCAGCCCAGCGCGCCACTCGGCGCCGGTCATCCGGGCGGTGCGCAGCTCGATGCCCAGCGCGCCCGCCACCATCTCGGCCCACCGCCCCTCGTCGGCGGCCGGCTGGTCGGCCACCGACGCGTTGTAGGCCACGATCCGCGGGTGGGCCTCGCGCGCGAACGCGGCCACCAGGCTGGAGTCCAGCCCGCCCGAGCACATCGTCCCCACGGGCACGTCGGCCATCAGCCGCCGGCGCACCGCGGAGCGGAGCTCCGATTCCAGGTCGGCGGCCAGCCGCTCGCGGGGCCCTGTCCCCAGCGCCCCCGCCCGCTCGGGATCGACGGCGTCGGCCGGGTCGTACCAGCGGCGCCCCCGTGTGGCCAGCCGCTCGAGGTCCACCTCGACCACGCTCCCGGGAGCGACCACCTCGATGCCCTCCAGCGGGGTCTGGGGCCCGCCGGCCCACCCGTAGGCCACGGCGTGGGCGAGCACGTCGGCCCGTGCCCGGGCGGGGACGCCGGCCGCCAGCAGCGCCCGGATCTCGCTGGCGAACCACAGCGCGCCGTCGTGGTGGGCCAGGTAGAGCGGCTTGACGCCGAAGCGGTCGCGTACCAGCAGCACCCGTCCTCGCGCGGAGTCCAGCGCCGCCCAGGCGAACAGGCCGTTGCAGCGGGGGATGGCGGCCTCGCCCCAGGTTTCCAGCGCCGCCAGCACCGTCTCGGTGTCCGACCCGCCCCGCCACTCGCGGGGCCCGAGGTCGCGGCGGAGCTCGAGGTGGTTGAAGACCTCGCCGTTGTACGCGATCCACCACCCGCCGCCGGAGCTGCGCATCGGCTGGTGGCCGGCCGGCGAGGGATCGACGATGGCCAGCCGCGCCAGCGCCAGCCCCACCTGGCCCACCACCTCGACGCCGCGGTCGTCCGGTCCGCGGTGGTGCAGGGCGGCGGTCATCCGCTCCAGCGCGGCGCGGTCGGGCCGGGCGCCCGGAGCGGCGATGCAACCGGCGATCCCGCACACGGGCGGGCAGGCTACGGAACGAGGCCCCCGAGGAGGTCCATGGCCCTCCATATACTCGCGGCCCGTGCGGAGGTCGAGGGCCCTGAGGACCGTCGCGTGGGCCGTCCTCGGCGCCGGGGTGGCGGCCCCGCTCGCGCGTCGCCGGCTGCGCCTGCATCCCGCCGTGGTCCTGGGGGCAGCCGGGGCGGCCCCGATCGCCCTGTGCGTGGTCCGGCCGCGGACGCCCGCCCGCGACGTCGCCACCTGTGTGCTGCAGATGTGGGCGTACATCGCGGGGTATGAGATGCCCAATGACGACCCCGAGGGCCTGCGCCGGCGCACGCGCGTCGACTACCCGGTGGCCATCGACCGCGTTCTCGGCCTCGGCCACCCGCCCACGATCCGCCTGCAGCGCTGGCTGGCGTCGCCCGGCCACATCCGGCGCCTGGACAAGCCGCTGGTGTGGGCGCACTGGATGTGGTTCTTCGTCCCCCACTCGGCGATGGCCTACGTCCTGTGGCGCCGCCGCGACCTCTTCCCCCGCGGGGCGGCCCAGATGTACGCGGTGTTCGACCTCGGGCTGATCGCCTACTGGGCGCTCCCCACCGCGCCCCCCTGGTACGCCGCCGAGCGGGGGCGCCTGGAGCCCGGCCCGCGCGAGCGCCAGGAGGCGATGCGCGCGTACGCGCAGGCGCCCGACGCCCCGGCCGCGCGGCGCATGATGGCCGAGTACGGGGAGCAGTTCTGGAAGCAACGTTGGGGCCCCCTTTACAGTCTGTTGGGAGGAAATCCGCTTGCTGCTATGCCGTCGTTGCACTTCGCCACGTCCGTGATGGGGGCGCATCTGCTGAGCGAGGCCGGTCCGGTGGAGGGGGCCGTGGGCTGGGCGTACGCCGCCACGCTCGGGCTCGCCCTGGTCTACCTGGGCGAGCACTACCTGATCGACCTGATCGCCGGCGTGGCGCTCACCGAGGCCGTCCGCCGGGCCACCCCGCGCGCGACTCCCGCGGCGGCGGCGCTCTCGCGGGCGGTCCAGCGGCTCGAGGCGATGGCCCGGACGTAGCGGTGGCGGACAAGGCCCTCACCCGCGAGCAGTCCCCCGCGCCGGTCCAGGACGTCAACCGCACGTCCCCTCACCCCGCGGACGAGGACATGCCCCGCGTGCACTTCACGCGCCGGCACGCGCTGGCCTTCGGCCTGTTCATCCTCTCCGCGCTGGCCTTCCTGTACTTCGTGGTGCCCAAGCTCACCGGCCTCTCGGACACCTGGGACCGGCTCAACCACGGCCAGCCCGGCTGGCTGGCCGTCGCCGCCGTTCTGGAGGCGTTCTCGTTCGCCGGCTACGTGATCCTGTTCCGCACCGTGTTCGTGCGCGGCGACTCGCAGATCGACTGGCCCGAGAGCTACCAGATCACGATGGCGGGGCTGGCGGCCACCCGCCTGTTCGCGGCCGCCGGGGCCGGGGGGATCGCCCTGACCGCGTGGGCGCTGCGCCGCTCGGGCATGCCGCGGCGGATCGTGGCCTGCCGCATGGTGGCGTTCATGGCGCTGCTGTACGTCGTGTACGGGGCGGCGCTGCTCGTCGCCGGCGTGGGGCTGCGCACCGGGGTGTTCCCGGGCGGCGGGTCGTTCGCCATCACCGTGATCCCCGCGATCTTCGGCGGGGCGGTGATCGCCATCGCCCTGGGGATCTCGCTGATCCCCTCGGACCTCGAGCGGCGCCTGCTGCGGGCGGCCCGCGGGCACCGACGGCTGCGACTAGCGCGCTTCGCCGCTCGCGCGGCCTCGGTCCCGGCCACGCTGGCCACCGGCTTCCGGACGGCGATCGACCTGGTGCGGGCACGCCAGCCCGGCCTTCTGGGCGCCCCCCTGTGGTGGGCCTTCGACATCGCGGTGCTGTGGGCGTGCTTCCACGCCTTCGGGGCCAACCCGCCGCGCACCGCGGTGATCGTCATGGCCTACTACGTGGGCACGCTGGCCAACGCCCGGCGCCGTGGCCTACTGGCAGCTGCGACGGACGGTGGCGCGCTGGCGCGAGCAGGGGGCGCAGGCCACGGCGGCCGTCTGAGGCGCTACTATACAAAGTGAAGTAAGGAGCCAGATGCCCGAGAACGAAGCCATCGAGAACGTCATCGTCGTCGGCAGCGGGCCGGCCGGCTACACGGCCGCGCTTTACACCGCCCGCGCGAACCTGTCCCCGCTGGTCATCGAGGGCTTCGCCTGGGGCGGCCTGCTCCAGCAGACCACCGACGTGGAGAACTATCCGGGCTATCCGGACGGGGTCATGGGGCCGGAGATGATGGCCGAGTTCCGCCGCCAGGCCGAGCGCTTCGGCGCCCGCCTGGTCACCGACCAGGCCACGCGGGTGGAGCTGGCGCGCGAGCCCGGCGGGATCCACCGCGTGTGGGTGGGCGACCAGGAGCATCGCGCGCTCGCGGTCGTCCTGGCCATGGGCGCCGAGCACAAGAAGCTCGAGATCCCGGGCGAGCAGGAGCTGGGGGGCCGCGGGGTCTCCTACTGCGCCACCTGCGACGCCGCCTTCTTCAAGGACCGCCGCACGATCATCGTGGGCGGCGGCGACTCGGCGATGGAGGAGGCGATCTTCCTGGCCAAGTTCGCCGAGAACGTGACGATCGTGCACCGCCGCGACGAGTTCCGGGCCTCCAAGATCATGCTCGAGCGGGCGCGGCAGAACGAGAACATCGAGTTCCTCACCCCCTACGTGGTCGACGAGTTCGTGGCCGCCGGCAACGGCGCCCTGGGCAAGGCCCGTGTGCGGAACGTCGAGACCGGGGAGGGCCGCGAGCTTGAGATGTCCGGCGCCTTCATCGCGATCGGCCACGAGCCGCAGTCCGAACTGGTGGCCGGGCAGGTGGACTTGGACGAGAACGGCTACGTCCGCACCGAGGCCAGGTCCACCCGGACCAACCTCCCGGGCGTGTTCGCGGCCGGCGACGTGGTCGACCACACCTACCGCCAGGCGGTGACCGCCGCTGGCACCGGCTGCATGGCGGCCCTGGACGCCGAGTGGTACCTGCGCGACACGCCCGAGGTGCCGACACCGGCGGGGCTGCCCGAGGGCGACCTGGCGGAGGCCCAGTGGGCCGAGCCGGCGAAGCCGTAGGCGGCCTCGCCCTCCAGCCTCAGCGCAGGTACACCGGGTTCGACAGGATCCAGGTGCGCGCGCGGCCGTACGCGGGCAGCGTGGCCGCGACCCGGTAGACGCCCGGCTCCTCGACCTGGTGTACGAGCTCTTTCCCGTGCGCGCGGGCGATCGACCGCCCGTCGCGCAGCAGCTCCACGTCGGCCGTCCGTGGCAGCCGCGCCCGCAGCTCCAGCCGCCGGGCCGGCGCCTCCTCGCCCATGGCCACGCCGTCGCCGCCGAACGCGAAGCCCTCGGCTGGCGCCAGCCGGTCCATCGCCAGATAGCAGCGGCCGGCCCGCAGCGCGGCGTAGACGGCGTCGCGGTCGCGATCGGGGTCCCCGGTGAACGGCCGCTCGAGGAGCACGTGGGTGCGCAGGAACGAGAACGAGCGCCGGTAGGCCATCAGCCGCAGCGGCACCCGGCCGGCGATCCGCAGCCCGAGCTGGTGGGCGTCCAGCCCACCGATGCCCACCACTCGGCGGCTGGCCCCCAGCCGGTCCCACTCGGCCAGGTTCTCGCGGGGCGGGTGATCGACCACGCGCTGGGGGAACGCGACGAACGCGGCCGCCTCCCGCAGCGATCCCAGCCGCTCGGCGGTGTCGGTGACGAAGCTCCAGACCTCGATGCCCGTGTAGCCCTCGCAGTCCAGGTCGCGCCAGGACATCCCCGGGCGGCCGAACCGGGCGGAGCCACGCGAGAACGGGTGCGCCAGGAAGCCGAACCCGCCGCCCTCGGCCACCGCTTCGACGATCCCCGCCGGCGACAGCCCGCGGTGGTCGACCACGCGCTCCAGGCCGAAGGCCAGGTAGTGGTCGTGGCCCAGCGGCGAGACCTCGGTCCCCACGCACACCAGCACCGGGCCGTGCCAGCCCTCCTCGCCCCGGCGGCGGGCCTCCAGCGTGTCGTGGTCGGTGAGGAGCACCACGTCCACGCCGGCTCGGCGCGCGGCGGCGGCGATCTGGTCCACCGTCCCCGTGCCGTCCGAGTGGACCGAGTGCAGGTGCACGACGCAGGCGACGTCGACGGTCCCGGCCACCCCTCCACGCTATAGGCTCTGCCCATGGCCACCGTCGAGCGCGCCGAGGAGCTGGGGATCAGGCCGATCGGGGAGTTCGTCGACGCCCACACCACCTGGCCCCGGGGCGACCGCCCGGCGGCGATGCGCGAGGCGGCGGCCGAGTTCCGCCCGAGGTTCCAGGAGCAGGGGACGGTGCGGGCCATCCGCACCGTCGACCTGGCCTCCGCCGGCTACCCCGCGAGCTTCGCCTTCCACGGCGCCGCCCGCGGCCTCAACCCCTACGTGAACATCCTCAACCGCCTGGTGGTCGTCCAGTTCGAGGACTTCGCGGGCGCGCTGCGGACGCTGGTGTGGGAGCCCACGGTGCCCGAGGGGGCGGCCGAGGCGCCGTTCTACGGCCAGCTGCTCGAGCGCTTCGGCGAGTGGTTCTCCTACCACGTGCTGAGCCACGAGTACCACACGGTCGCCCAGGCGCTGGCCCGGGTGGGGGTGGACCCGGCCGACGTGGACTACGTCTCCTTCGACCACCTCCACGTGCAGGACCTGCGGCTCACGATGGGGACCACGGCTCCGGTGGGCGACGAGAACGAGCCCCGCGAGCCGTTCTTCCCGAACGCCTCGTTCGTGTTCCAGAGCCGGGAGGTGGACACGTTCCAGTCGATCCATCCCACGCAGTGGGCGTGGTACGTGCCGGGGGGGATGGACGACGTGCGCACGGACAGGATGGTCGTGGTGGACGGCGACGTGCAGCTGGGCCGAGGCGTGGCGCTCCTGTGGACACCGGGCCACACGGACGGCAACCACTCGCTGTGCGTGAACACCCCGGAGGGGGTGTGGGTCTCCTCCGAGAACGGCGTGGCCGCCGACTCCTGGCATCCGAACCTGTCGAAGATCCCGGGCGTGCGCAAGTGGGCCGAGTTCTTCGGGCGCGAGGTCGTGATGAACGCCAACACGCTCGAGGACTCCGTGGACCAGTACGACTCGATGATCAAGGAGAAGGCGGTGGCGGACGTGAGCCGGCGCGACCCTCGCTGGCACAACGTCTTCCCCTCCAGCGAGCTGACCAGCCACCGCCGTCAGTGGCCGCTGGTCCCCACGTTCGTCTACGGCGGCATGAACTACGGGCGGATCGAGCCGTCCGCCCCCGGCGGCAACGGCCGCGCGGCGTAGTCGGCGGTTTCGGCACGAATCGCGGGTCTCGCGGGCGTCGTAGGCGGCTAGCCTCGCCCGCCCGATCCACCCCGCTGCGGGACGGGGGGCATCCCGGTGGACCAGGCCCGGGAAGCGACTAGTCCGCCAGGGCGCCTTCGAGCTCGAGCAGGAAGCGCTTGCGGTCCAGCCCGCCGCCGTATCCGCCCAGCGCTCCGCCGGTGCGGAGCACCCGGTGGCAGGGCACCACGATCGGGACCGGGTTGGCGCCCAGGGCGTTTCCGGCCGCCCGAACCGCGTCCGGGCTCCCCGCGCGCGTGGCCACCTGGCGGTAGCTCAGGGTCCGCCCGTACGGGATGCGGGCCGTGGCGCGCAGGATCCGTCGGCCGAAGCCCTCGCGGGCCAGCGCCCAGTCGACCGGGACGTCGAACTCGCGCCGGCCTCCGGCGAAGTACTCGTCGAGCTGCCTGCGGACCGGGTCCAGTCGCTGCGGCGCCTCGAGCACGCGGGGCGAGAGGCGTCCGGCCAGCTCCGCCAGGTAGGCGTCCAGGTCGTGGGGGTGGTAGCCGATCTCGACCAGTCCCCGGCGGCTGGCGGCCAGGAACAGGTCCCCGAGCGGCGAGGGCTCGACGGCGTAGGCCACGTCGACGGCGCCGCGGGCGCTGGCCGCGGCGGCGAAGCGCTCGGCGGCGGCCGCCGCGTCCTCGGCCACGCTCGCGGCGGCGGCGCGGCGCAGCTCGTCCTCCAGGGATCGGGCTCGGGTCATGGGGTCCACTCCTTCCGCAGCTTGGTCAGTCCGGCATACAGGCTCTGGCGGGCGGCCTCCTCGGAGCAGCCCAGCGCCTCGGCCACCTCGGCGTGCGACAGCCCGGCGACGAACCGCAACGCCACCGCCCCCCGTTGCTTGGGCGGCAGGGCGCGCACGAGGGCCCACAGCTCCGGGTCGACTCCGATCCCGTTCGTGGACGCGGCCCGGGCCGGGCCGGCGTCGCGCGGCTCGGGCACCTCCTCCACGGGCAGGGCGCGGCGCCGCCGGGCCCGGTGCGAGTCGATCGCCTTGCGGCGCGCGATCGTGAACAGCCACGCCCGCACGTTGGCGCGGCGGTCGAGGCGGGGATAGGCGCGGATCGCGGACGTCAGGGTCTCCTGGAAGCAGTCGTCGGCCTCCTGGCGCCCCACCAGCGCCACCAGGAACCGGAGCAGGTCCTCGCGGTGGTCGTCGACCACGGCCTGGAACGGGGGGAGGCTCACTGTCCCCACAACGTACGACCGGCGAGCGACGTGAGGTCTAGTGCTCGAAGAAGCCGGCGCC
>VAXS01000025.1 GCA_005883255.1 Actinomycetota bacterium
CGTGGTGATGAGCAGGATGGCGCCGGTCATGGCCAGCGCCAGGCAGGCCGTGCCCAGGAGCGCCAGGCCGTTGGCCAGCAGCACCACGTGGCGCTTGTCCTGGAGGCGGAACAGGATCCGGTGGTGGGCGCTGGGCGCGATCAGCAGGAGCGTGGCCGCGGCGGCCAGCAGCAGCGTCGCGAAGTAGACGCCCTTCTCATAGCCGGTGACGCGATCGAAGCGGACGTTGAACGGAAGCACCAGCAGGAAGGCGAACAGCACCTGCACGCCGGTCTGCGCCACCCGCAGCTCCTGCAGGAGCTCGGAGAGGTTCCGGTCGAGCCGCTCCTCCTCGGTCTCGTAGCGCCCGGAGGCGTGGAGGGAGGGGGTTCCGGGCTCGTCGGTCATCCCTGGCGTCTGAGCTTAGAACCGCCGGCGGTCCCCCGGCGCGCCCGCCCGCGCGCCGGGGATCGCCGTTCTAGTTCTGGGACCCGAGACCCACGGTCCCGCTGATGCCGGCGCTGCTCACGCCGCTGCCGGCGCACTGCGTCGGGTCGGCCTGGAAGGCCAGCAGCCCGAGCGCGGAGTCGCCCGCGTAGCGGGTCGTCGTGATGGTCTTGGACGTGGGCTGCCCGGGCTGCGGGTTGATCGCGGGCAGCGTCACGCTGGGAGCCACGGTCCCGGCCAGGTGGACCGCGGCGGCCACCGAGTCGGTGGTGTAGTTGATCACCGTCGCGGTCCCGTCCGCCCAGTTGGCGATCGCGGTGCCCTGTGTGGTCCCGTTGCCGCAGGTGCCGTTGCCGGTCGGGACCGGCTCCTGGAACTGCTCGCCGCTGGGATCGGTCACCACCTGCCCGGCCTCGACCGCGCCGGAGGTCGGCGACCCGGCGACGCTGGACTGGCAGCTGCTCAGGGCCCCCGTGAACCCATAGCTGAACGCCTGGGCGGTGTTGGTCAACGGCGGGCTGAAGCTCGCGGTGCCTTGGAGCTGGCAGCCTCCGCCGGAGGCGGCGGACGCCGATGACGCCATGACGGCGCCCACGACGACCAGCACCGCGAGCACGGTGCAAGGAACAAGCTTGCGCATTCGGCTCTCCCCTCGAGTCGAAATAGCTTGGGCTCTCCGTGCCCCGCGGACGGGGGGCGGGTACCCGGACCTCACCCAGGCAAACGGAAAATTGCCGGCATCAACTTCGGCTGACTTTTCCCTGCTCAGGCGGCCAGTTGCGCGTCCACCGGCTACTCGCCGCAGGCGCTGGGGTGCTGGTTGCAGTACTGCTCGAAGCGCTGCTTGGCCGCGGTGCCGCCGCCCTGGCTCCCGCCGGAGGCGCCGGGCGAGGTGCCGCCGCTGGAGCCGCTCGGCGCCTGAGTCCCGCCCGAGCCCGAGGTGCTCGTGGTCGGTGGCGGGGAGCTCGACGTCGTCGTGGGGGGTGGAGTCGTCTGCGTCTGGGCGGTCTGCGTCGGGGTGGTCTGCGTCTGCGCCGGCGTGGTGGCCGTGGGCACCGAGACCGAGCCGCTATCGGAGCCGCACGCGCTCAGGCCGACGATCAGCGCGATCGCCGCGGCGGCGAGGGGGAGCTTGGGCGCCATGCCCGGCACCGTAGCAACGCCCTCGGGGGCACCCCGGCCCTCGCCGGCTACTGCGACGCGACCGGGAGTCCCGACGACTTCCAGGCCCGGAAGCCGCCGATCAGGTCGGTGGCGCGCGTGAAGCCGAGGTCCTGGAGGACGGCCGCGGCCAGGCTGGACTGGTAGCCCTCGTCGCACATGACGATCACCTGGGCCTCCGGCCGGGCCAGCAGCGGGTTGCTGGCGCCGGACTCCGGGTCCAGCCGCCACTCCAGCGTGTTGCGGGGAACGTGCACGGCCTGGGGGACGACGCCCTCGGTCGCCCGCTGCACCTCCGAGCGGATGTCGACCAGCACCGCCCCGTCGCGGACGGCGGCCAGCGCCTCGCCCGGGGTGAGCCGCTCCAGTCGCGCCCGGGCGGCGGAGAGCAGGTCGTCGACGGTGGTGCGTCCCACGCGCCGAGCCTACTCGGGTGGATCCCAGGGCTCGCGGCCACGCACGCGCGCCCACAGGTAGCGACGGAGCAGCCGTCCCCATTCCAGCACCCCGGCGACCAGGTGCCCGACGGGACCGGTGACCAGCCAGGCGGCCAGGCGCGTGCGGCGTGGGAGGGCCGGAGCGGCCATGGCCGGAAGGTATCGTTGGCTGGCCGTGGCCACCGTGAAGACGAACGTCACCGAGCTCCCCGAATCGCGCGTGCGCGTGGAGGCCGAGGTCCCGGCCGACGAGGTCGAGCGCCGGATAGAGCAGACCGCGCGCACCCTCGGGCGCCAGCTCAAGATCCCCGGCTTCCGCAAGGGGAAGGTCCCCCCGCCGGTGGTCGTGAGCCGCGTGGGCCGAGAGACGGTGCTGGACGAGACCCTGCGCGGCGCGCTGGGCGGTTGGTACGCCGACGCGCTGGACGCCGCGGGCGTCGATCCGGTGGGCGATCCCCGGCTGGACCTCGGCGACCTGCCCGGGGAAGGCCAGCCGTTGAGCTTCTCGATCGAGGTCGGCGTGCGGCCCAAGGCCCGCCTCGGCGAGTACCGCGGCCTGGAGGTGGGCCGCCGCGAGCCCGACGTGCCCGAGGAGGCGGTGGGCCGCGAGCTGGAGGCGCTGCGGGAGGCCGCCCTGCGCGGGATGAAGGCGGGGGAGACCAGGACCGCCGAGGTGACGTTCCCCGAAGAGCACCCCTCCGAGCAGCTCCGCGGCCGGACCGTCTCCTTCGACGTCACGGTCAAGGAGGTCAAGCGCAAGGAGCTGCCCGAGCTCGACGACGAGTTCGCGGCCGACGCCGCCGGCTTCGACTCGCTGGACGAGCTGCGCGCCGACGTCCGCGAGAAGCTCGAGGAGGCCGACCGCCAGGCGATCGACGCCGAGTTCCGCGAGGCCGTGGTGGACGCCGCCGCCGCGGCCGCCCAGGTCGAGGTGCCGCCGGCCCTGGTCGACGCGCGCGCCCACGAGCTGTGGGAGCAGATGATCCACGCGCTGGGCCACCGCGGGATCTCGCAGGAGGCCTACCTGCGCATCGCCGGCAAGTCGGAGCAGGAGCTGATCGAGGAGGCCAAGCCCGACGCCGAGCGGGCGCTGCGCCGCGAGGCGGTCCTTGCCGCCGTGGTCGAGGCCGAGGGCATCGAGCCCTCCGACGAAGACGTGACCGCCGCGCTTGCGCGCTCGGCCGAGAGCGAGGGCGTCACGGCCGAGCAGCTGATGCAGCGCCTGCGCGAGCGCAACCGGCTGGAGCCGCTGCGCCGCGACCTCGCCGCCCGCCAGGCGGTCGACCTGCTGGCCGAGCACGCGACGGCGATCCCGGTCGAGCAGGCCAAGGCCCGCGACAAGCTCTGGACGCCCGAGAAGGAGGCCGCCGAGACCGGCGCGGGCGCGGGTCAGCCGGCCTCCGGCAAGCTCTGGACACCCGGGTCCTGACACCCGGCGGACGGCCCAAACCCGATTGCTAGACTCGCCCCACGGGCGCGGCGGCGGCAGGAATCCAGCCCGGGACCCCAAAGAGAAGCGAGCAAGATGAGCCCCCTCGTTCCCATGGTCGTCGAGCAGACGTCGCGCGGCGAGCGCGCGTTCGACATCTACTCCCGTCTGCTCAACGAGCGGATCATCTTCCTGGGCACCCCGGTGGACGACCAGATCGCCAACCTGGTGGTCGCGCAGCTCCTGCACCTGGAGTCCGAGGATCCCGAGAAGGACATCTCGATCTACATCAACTCGCCGGGCGGCTCGGTCTACGCCGGCCTGGCGATCTACGACACGATGCAGTTCATCAAGCCCGACGTGCAGACGATCTGCGTCGGCATCGCGATGTCCATGGGCGCGCTCCTGCTGGCGGGCGGCGCCCCCGAGAAGCGGATGGCGCTCCCCAACGCCAAGATCCTCATCCACCAGGTCTCCTCAAGCTTCCAGGGGCAGGCGACCGATATCGAGATCCATGCGCGCGAGATCATCGACGTCCGCCGCCGCCTGGACGAGATCATCGCCAAGCACACCAACCGGGACATCGAGCAGGTCAAGAAGGACACCGAGCGCGACTACTTCATGAGCGCCGAGGAGGCGAAGGACTACGGGATCATTGACCGGGTGATCTCGGAGCACTAGCTTCGAGGGCGCGCGTCGTACGGGAGAGAGATGGCACGTCCGACCGACTCAAACGAGCAGCTCCTCTGCTCCTTCTGCGGTAAGTCGCAGCGGCAGGTCAAGAAGCTGATCGCCGGCCCCGGCGTCTACATCTGCGACGAGTGCATCGATCTCTGCAACGAGATCATCGACGAGGAGCTCACCGCTCCTCCCAGCTTCGACATCGAGAACCTCCCCAAGCCGCGGGAGATCTACGACGTCCTCAACGAGTACGTGGTGGGCCAGGAGCAGGCCAAGCGCACGCTGTCGGTGGCCGTCTACAACCACTACAAGCGCGTGCAGATGGCGCAGGCCGACGACGACGAGATCGAGCTGCAGAAGTCCAACATCCTGCTGCTCGGCCCCACCGGCTGCGGCAAGACGCTGCTGGCCCAGACGCTGGCCCGCATCCTCAACGTCCCGTTCGCGATCGCGGACGCCACCGCGCTCACCGAGGCCGGGTACGTGGGCGAGGACGTCGAGAACATCCTGCTGAAGCTCATCCAGGCCGCCGACTACGACGTCAAGAAGGCCGAGACCGGGATCATCTACATCGACGAGGTCGACAAGATCGCCCGCAAGGCCGACAACCCGTCGATCACGCGCGACGTCTCGGGCGAGGGCGTCCAGCAGGCGCTGCTGAAGATCCTGGAGGGGACGCAGGCCTCGGTCCCGCCCCAGGGCGGCCGCAAGCATCCCCACCAGGAGTTCCTGACGATCGACACCACGAACATCCTGTTCGTCTGCGGCGGGGCGTTCGCCAACCTGGACAAGGTGATCGAGCGGCGCATCGGCCACAAGGGCGTGGGCTTCGGCGCCGCCATCAAGCCCAATTTCAACACGGACACCGAGCCGCGCAACGCGCTGGTCAAGCAGTTCCAGCGGTTCTTCAGCTTCGACGGGATCGAGCTGGTGTTCGCCGACGACGCCCTGGGCTCGATCGCCGACAAGGCGCTGGAGCGCGAGACGGGCGCCCGCGGCCTGCGCTCGATCATCGAGGAGATCCTGCTCGAGGTGCAGTTCGAGCTGCCCTCGCGGCGCGACGTCAAGAAGTGCGCCGTGACCCGGGAGACCGTCGAGCGGGGCCTCAAGCCCACGCTGGTCACCGAGGCCGCGCCCGACGAGGAGCCCGTCGAGCGCGAGCGCCGCGAGCGCGCGTCCTAGCGCGCGCCCGCTGCCCCCCACCGCCCCGGCGACGCCGCGCGATCTGGAGAGATTCGACGTCCACGATGTCTTGCCCGCGTCCGGCGGCCTCCTTCATCGAGATCATGTCGTCGATCGAGGCGACCAGGATCGTGAAGCCACCGACGTCCATCGGCTCGGCACGCTCCCGAAGCTTGGCGTAGGGCGGAGCGCCGGCGGGGTTGGCGAGCAGGTCGAGCGGTCCATCCGAGGTCTCGAGGCACAGGATCTGAGTCCGGCGTAGCGTCCGGCCGTCGGGGACGAACGGGACGGACTCCTCGATGCCGGCCAGCTTGGCTTCGAGCTCGACCAGCACCCGGCCGAGGGCGTCGAGGTTCTCCTGGTCGGGCGCGTAGCAGATGTCCAGGTCCTGTGTGAACCGCGGAATCGCATGTAGGGCGACCGCGACCCCGCCCACGACGACGAAGTCAACCTCCGCTTCCGCGAGGCGCCGCAAGATCCCGCTGGGGACGAATTCAGGCCAGTTCACCACGGTGTCTAGCCCCGATCTCCCACAACTTCACCCCCTCGCGGTACATCTGCTCAAGGAGATCCAGACGCTGCTCGGGCGTCAGCTCGAGCTGTCGGCGGATCAGCGTCTCGTCCACGCCGGCGGGCTTCCGGCGGAGGGACAGGCGGAGGTCGTGCCCGGTGGCCTGCACCGCGTTCTCGAGGGTCTCGAGGGTGGGGTTGGAGGTCGGGGACTCCAGGCGAGCGACGGCGGACTGGGTGGTCCCCATGCCCAGGGCGAGCTGCTCTTGGGTGATCCCGGCGCGCTTGCGGGCTCGGCGGATGGTGGTGGCGGCATTGGACATCGCGGATATGAAGTATAGCGGATCCGCGATACCGCACATGAGCGCTGAAACCCGCCTGGCTGGAATCCGGCCTGTTCCATCCCGAGCCGGAGGGGACCTCGGCGGAGAACTACTCGATCGCGATCCCGCCGCCCAACATCACCGGCTCGCTGCACATGGGGCACGCGCTGAACGGGTCGATCCAGGACGTGCTGGTCCGCTATCACCGGCTGCGGGGACTGCGCACGAAGTGGATCTTCGGCACCGACCACGCCGGCATCGCCACCCAGACCCAGGTCGAGAAGGCGCTCCGCGAGGAGGGCATCGACCCCGGCGAGCTGGGGCGCGAGCGCTTCGTCGAGCGGGTCTGGCAGTGGCGGGAGCGCTATGGCCGGCAGATCGTCGAGCAGTTCCAGCGCCTGGGCGCCTCCGCCGACTACGAGCAGGAGCGCTTCACGCTGGACGAGGCGTACGCCGAGGCGGTCGCGAAGGTCTTCGTCGACCTCTACGAGAAGGGCTTCATCTACCGCGACCGCTACCTGGTCAACTGGGACCCGGGAAGCCGCTCGGCGATCTCGGACCTCGAGGTGGTCCCGGAGGAGATCGAGGACGTCCTGTACTCGGTCGTGTACGACGTCGAGGGCGGCGGGACGGTGACCGTCGCGACGGTCCGGCCCGAGACCATGCTGGCAGACACCGGCGTGGCCGTGCACCCGGATGACGAGCGCTACCGCCACCTGGTGGGTCGCCACGCCATCCTTCCCCTGGTGGGCCGGCGACTGCCGATCGTCGCCGACGAGTACGCGCAGCCGGAGTTCGGGACGGGAGCCCTGAAGGTCACCCCGGGCCACGATCCCAACGACTTCGAGATCGGACGCCGGCACGCGCTGGACGAGGTCACGGTGATCGGCGAGGACGGGCGGATGAACGCCGCCGCCGGCGAGCGGTTCGCCGGGCTCCCCGCGCTGGAGGCGCGCGAGGCGGTGGTGGCCGAGCTGGAGGCCGAGGGACGCATCGCCGACCGCCAGCCCTACGTGCACGAGATCCCCGTCTCCCACCGCTCGGGCGAGCGGATCGAGCCCCTGATCTCGCTGCAGTGGTTCATGCGCATGGACCGGCTGGCGCGTCCGGCGACAGCTGCCGTCGAGTCGGGACGCGTTCGGATCCACCCCGAGGGCCAGCGCCAGGTCTACCTGGATTGGATGGAGAACATTCGGCCCTGGTGCATCTCGCGCCAGCTGTGGTGGGGGCACCAGCTGCCGGTCTGGTACCGGGGCGACGAGACCCACGTGGGGACCGAGCCGCCGCGCGGCGAGGGCTGGGAGCGCGACCCCGACGTGCTCGACACCTGGTTCTCCTCGGCCCTGTGGCCGTTCGCCACGCTGGGGTGGCCCCGCTCCACGCCGGAGCTGCGCGCCTTCTATCCCACCGACGTCCTCGTGACCGCCCGCGACATCCTGTTCCTGTGGGTGGCGCGGATGATCATGATGGGTCTGGAGTTCGTGCACGAGGTGCCGTTCCACGACGTCTACGTGCACTCCGTCATCCAGGCGCCCGACGGCCGGCGCATGTCCAAGTCGCTGGGCACGGGGATCGACCCGCTGGACGAGATCGAGCGCCACGGGGCCGACGCCGTGCGCTTCGGACTGCTGGCCATGTCCTCCAGCCAGGACGTCAAGTACTCGCCCGAGAAGATCCGGCAGGGGCAGCAGCTGGCCAACAAGCTCTGGAACGCCTCGCGGTTCGTGCTGCTGGCGGTGCAGGAGGGCGTCGAGCCGGCGTTCCGGCCCGAGCGCGTCGAGGACCGCTGGATCGTCTCGCGCCTGCAGCGGGCCAAGCGCGAGCTGGGGGACGACCTCGACGCCTTCGACTTCTCCCACGCCGCCCTCGGCCTCTACGACTTCGTGTACGGGGAGCTGTGCGACTGGTACCTGGAGATGGTCAAGCCCCGGATCTACGACGAGTTGGCGGACCGGGAGGCGCTCTCGGCCACGCTCCTGCACGTCCTGGCCGAGACGCTGGAGCTGGCGCACCCCACCATCCCGTTCGTCACCGAGGAGATCTGGCGCTTCCTGCCCGGCGTGGAGGGCCTGCTGGCCGGCCGGGTGGCCAGCGGGTTCGAGCCCACCTGGGTGGACGAGGAGGCCGAGGAGCAGGTGGGCCGGGCGATCGCGGCCGTGCGCGCGCTGCGCGGCTGGCGCGAGCGCGTCGAGGTGCGGCCCGGCGACTTCGTGCCGGCGCGGATGGACGCCGACGGCTACGACGAGACGCTGCAGACCGTGGCCCGCCTGGCCCGCTTCGAGCTGCGGAGGGACGGAAGCGACCCCGTGGCCACGGTCCCGATCCCCGGCGGCGCGGTCGAGGTGCTGGCCGGCGGCGGCTTCGACCCCGCCGCCGCCGAGCGCCGCCGGGCGGAGCAGCGCGACCGGATCGAGGGCGAGATCGGCCAGGTCGAGTCCAAGCTGGCCAACCGGGGCTTCGTGGACAACGCCCCGCCCGACGTGGTGCAGGCGCAACGCGACCGCCTGGCCCGGCTGCGCGCCGAGCTGGAGGAGCTGTGAGCGCCTGGACCGCCGAGCGCGCCGAGGAGTACCTGCTCTCGCGGGAGCTGTTCGGGATGCGGTTCGGGCTGGACCGCATGCACCGGCTGATGACCGTCCTGGGCTCGCCGCACCGGCGCTTTCGCTCGATCCACGTGGTGGGTACCAACGGCAAGTCCTCGACCGTTCGGATGCTGGCGGCGATCCTGGAGGCGCACGGCATCCGCACCGGGTCCTACCTCTCGCCACACCTCGTGTCGTTCGCCGAGCGCATCCGCGTGGGCGACGCCGACCTCGACGAGCCCGCGTTCGGGGCCGCGGTCGAGCGCGCGGCGAAGGCCGCCGAGTTGGTCGATCGCACGCTGGGGCCGGAGGATCGCGTCACCCAGTTCGAGGCCCTGACCGCGGCCGCCTACTCGGAGCTGGCGGCGCGCGGGGTGGAGGTCGCGGCGGTGGAGGCCGGCCTGGGCGGCCGCTACGACGCCACCAGCGTCATCCCCTCCGAGGTCCAGGTCCTGACAAACGTCGGGCTCGAGCACACCCGCTGGCTGGGCCCCACGATCGCCGACATCGCCCGGGAGAAGCTCGCGGTGGTGCGCGACGGGACCACGCTGGTGGTCGGCCAGCTGAACGCGGACGCCCAGTCCGAGGCCCGGGCGGCGACGGAGGAGCACGGCGCCCGCCTGGTCCAGGCGTCGCCCGACCTCGGCGTCCCGCTGGCCGCGCGCGGAGCCTTCCAGCGCGCGAACTTCGCCCTGGCCGCGGCCGCCGCCGAGGCGCTGCTCGGGAGCCTCGACCGCGCCGCCGTGCGCGCGGCGGGCGCCTCGGTGCAGGTGCCGGGCCGCTGCCAGGCGATCGACCGCGACCCGCTCACGGTGGTGGACGGAGCCCACAACCCGGCGGGCGCGCGGGCGCTGGCGGCGTCGCTCCCCGAGCTCCGCGGCTCCGCCCCACGCACGATCGCGGTCCTCTCGGTCCTGGAGGACAAGGACGCGGCCGGCATCCTGCGCGAGCTGCTGCCATCCTGCGCGGCCGTGGTCCTGACCCGCAGCCTCAACCCTCGCGCCCTGCCGCCCGCCACCCTGCAGTCCCTGGCCACCCAGGTTGGGGCCGACCCCGCGAGCCTCGAAGTCGAGCCCGAGCCCCGCCGGGCGCTGGCCCGTGCCCGGGAGCTGGCCGGTCCCGAGGGCGCGGTCCTGGCCACCGGCTCGATCTACCTGGTCGCCGACCTGCTCCGGCCCCCGGGCGCCCGCCGCGCCTCGATGCTGTGAACGAGGAGGAGCCCAGATTCCTGCCGATGATCGGCCTCGTCGCCCTGGTGGTGGCGGTCGTGATCCTCGTGTTCTTCGGGATCGGCTACGCGTTCGGCCGGCTCTTCCTGTGACGGTCGCCCGCTAGACTCGCCGCTGCCATGGGGGTGCTCGCCGTCTTCGGCATCGACAACGCGGCCCTCAGCCTGGTCGTCAACCTGCTCATCCTGTTCGTGGTGGTGATCTGGCTGGCGCTGGTGTACTGGACCTATGCGGACGCCCGCCGGCGCATGACCGACCCGATGCTGATCGGCTGCGCCGCCGCCGCCTCGCTGTTCCCGTTCGTGGGGACGCTCGTGTACCTGATCGTGCGCCCGCCGGAGTACCTGGACGACATCCGCGAGCGCGAGCTGGAGATGCAGGCGGCGGAGGCCCGGCTGCACTCCGCGGGCTTCCAGCTGTGTCCCTACTGCGACGCCGAGGTCGAGCGGGACTTCCTGCGCTGCCCCGCCTGCATGCGCAAGCTCAAGGACCCGTGCCCCAACTGCGCGCGGCCCCTGGATCCGGCCTGGCGCATCTGCCCGTACTGCGAGGCCGAGGTCGAGCCGGCGGAGGAGCCGCGCTCGTCCCGCCGCCGTTCCGAGGAGCCCTCCGCCTACTGATGGACCGCAGCCTGATCCTGGTCAAGCCCGACGCCTTCGGGCGGGGGTTGACCGGGGAGATCATCGCGCGCTTCGAGCGCAAGGGCCTGCGCATCGTGGCCCTGCGCCACATGACCATGGACCGCGCGCTGGCCGAGCGCCACTACGCGGAGCACGCCGAGAAGCCGTTCTTCGGTGAGCTGGTCGAGTTCATCACGTCGGGCCCGCTGGTGGCGCACGGCTCGGACTCGCCCGAGTCCGCGCGGCGGGAGATCGAGCTGTTCTTCCCCGGCGGCTGATCCTCGCCTCCGCCTCGCCGCAGCGGCGGGCCATCCTGGAGCAGCTGGGCGTGGCCTTCGAGGTCGTGCCCGCCGGCATCGAGGAGGCGACGGCCGGCGAGCCGGAGGCGGTGGCCCGGGACAACGCCGCCCGCAAGGCGCGCGCCGTGGCCGGAGAGGCGGGGGCGGGGCCCGGCGCGGTGGTGCTCGGCGTGGACACGGTGGTGGCGCTGGGGGAGCGCGTCCTGCCCAAGCCGGCCGACGCCGCGCAGGCCCGCCGGTGGCTGGAGACCCTCTCCGACCGCGTCCACCGGGTGGTGGGAGGCCTGTGCGCCATCGACGAGGGCGGGGAGCACTCGGCCGTGGCGGTGACGGAGGTGGCCTTCCGGCCCCTGTCGGCGGCCGACCTGGACTGGTACCTGGGCACGGGCGAGTGGCGCGATCGCGCCGGCGGATACGCGATCCAGGGCCGGGGGGCGGCGCTGGTGGCCGGGATCCGCGGCGACTACCTGAACGTGGTCGGGCTGCCGGTGCCGGCCCTTCTCGGGCTGCTCCCGGACCTCCTGGCCTAGCGCCGAAATCCCCCGCAAACCGCGCCTGCAAGCCGGCTGGCGGAGGGCGGGACGCGCGGGTACCGTTCGCTAGACTGCCGCTCGCGCGGCTCCGTCATCTCCACGCGGCCGGAAGGCCGCGCGCAGGCGCCGCATCGTCAGCGATCCACCTCAATGAGCTTCTTCGCGTACTTGACCGGTTTCGGCGGCCGCGACATGGCGGTCGACCTGGGCACCGCCAACACGCTGGTGTACGTCCGGGGCCGGGGGATCGTCCTGTCCGAGCCCTCGGTGGTGGCGATCGACTCCCGCACCGGCGAGGTGCACGCGGTGGGGATCGAGGCCAAGCGCATGCTGGGCCGCACCCCCGGCACGATCTCGGCGATCCGCCCCCTCAAGGACGGGGTGATCGCCGACTTCGACGTCACCGAGGAGATGCTGCGCCACTTCATCCAGAAGGTGCACCAGAACCGCTGGGCGCATCCCCGGGTGGTGGTGTGCGTGCCCTCGGGCGTGACCGGGGTGGAGAAGCGGGCGGTGGAGGAGGCGTGCCTGTCGGCGGGGGCCCGCCAGGCCTATCTGATCGAGGAGCCCATGGCCGCGGCGATCGGCGCTGGGCTGCCGGTGGGCGAGCCGACCGGCAACATGGTCGTGGACGTGGGCGGAGGCACGTCGGAGGTCGCCGTCATCTCGCTGGGCGGGATCGTGGTCTCGCAGTCGATCCGCGTGGGTGGCGACGAGCTCGACGAGGCGATCATCAACTACTGCAAGCGCGAGTACAAGCTCCTCATCGGCCAGCAGACGGCCGAGGAGGTCAAGCTGGAGATCGGCTCCGCCTATCCCATGGACGAGGAGGTCCAGGCGGAGATCCGGGGCCGCGACATGGTCACGGGCCTGCCCAAGACGATCGTCCTCACCAGCGAGGAGATCCGCCAAGCCCTGGACGAGCCGCTGTCCCAGATCATCGACGCGGTCAAGGAGACGCTGGACCGCACACCGCCTGAGCTGGCCTCCGACATCATGGACCGTGGCATCATGCTGGCGGGTGGAGGCTCCCTGCTCCAGGGCCTTGACGACCGACTGCGCGAGGAGACTCAGATGCCCGCGCACCTGGCCGAGTCGCCACTGACCTGCGTGGCAGTGGGGTCCGGCCGCTCACTCGAGGAGTTCGAGGTCATCCACCGCACCAGCAAGAATTCGCGTAACCGCAAGCGCCGGTACTAGAGACTTGATTCCGTGTACAAGCAATCGGTCCGCAGGCGGCGGGCAGTCCTGGCACTGCTCGTCGTCCTGTCGCTCGTCCTCCTAACCGCATACTTCGGCGAGTCCGCCGGTGGGGGCCTCCACGCGGTCCAGCGTGGGGTCCTGCAGGTCCTGTCGCCCATCCAGGAGGGCACCAGCCGGGCGCTCAAGCCCTTCCGCGACCTGTTCGGCTGGTTCGACGACACCCTCCACGCCAGCTCCGAGCGCGACCACCTGCGCAAGGAGCGCAACCAGCTGCGCCGCGAGGTGGTGGGCGCCCAGGCGGCCGCGCGGGAGAACCTCCAGCTCCGGCGCCTGGTGGGGCTGGACCAGGGCCACGACCTCAGCGGCTACACGCCGGTCACCGCCCGGATCATCGGGCGCTCACCCACCGTCTGGTACGCCACGCTGACGGTGGACAAGGGCTCGAGCTCGGGCGTGCGGCTCAACCAGCCCGTGGTGGACGGCGACGGCCTGGTGGGCAAGGTCACGGCGCTGACGTCGAGCGCCTCGCAGGTGACGCTCATCACCGACCACACCAGCGGGGTGTCGGCGAAGGTGCTCACCCCGGCGGTGACGGACTCGGGCAATGGCATCACCGGCGTGGTGCAGCCCGCGGTGGGCAGGCCCCAGGACCTCCTGCTGGAGTTCGTGCCCCGCCGGGCCAACATCCGCACGGGCGACACGGTGGTCACCGCCGGCAGCCAGTCGACGAAGCTGGAGTCGCTGTTCCCGCCCAACATCCCGATCGGGGTGGTCACGCGGGCTGACGACGCCGAGCTCTCGCAGTTCCAGCGCGTCCACATCCGGCCCTTCGCCGACCTGCGCCGGGTGGACTTCGTCCAGGTCCTCACCCGCGGCGGCGGCCAGGGCGGCTCCAACCAGCGCGCGCAGGTGGGCCCATGAGCGGAGCGAAGCGGAGCGGTTACGACCGGCAGGATGCCGGGCGACGCTGTCAGGAGCGCCGACCGGAGGGAGGCGCAAGGTGACCGTTCCCTCCCGGCTTTGGGTTCGTCTCGGCCTCCTGGGTCTGGCGACAGTGATCGTGCAGATCGCGGGCGTCTCGCAGGTCACCCTCCTGGGCGTGACCGCGGACCTCACCCCGCTGGTGGTGGCCTCGGTGGGCCTGCTGTGCGGCTCGGTGGCCGGCGCGGTGGCCGGGTTCTGGATCGGGCTGCTGGCCGACCTGGCCCTGGTGCAGACGCTCGGCGTCTCCTCGCTGGTCCTGCTGACGATCGGCTACTGGTCCGGTCGGTTCCGCGAGCTGCGCGACCCCGCGCACGGCCTCACGCCGCTGGCGGTGGGCGCGCTGGCCACCGCCGGCTTCGAGGTGGGCTTCGCCCTGGTCCAGATCCTGCTCGGCGTGGACGCCCCGGTCAGCCTCCTGCTGCTGCGCGACATCCTGATCACGGTCCTCGTCAACGGCCTGCTGGCGATGCCCGTGTACTCGCTGGTCCGCCGGGTGCTCCAGCCCTACCTCCCCGCCGACCCGCGCCGCCGCCGGCGCCGGGCGTACGTGACCGGCGGGCTGAGCCCGATCTCCCGCGCGTGACGGCGGCCCGCTAGCCGATGCTTCAGCTGCCCGACGACCGGCGCCCACCGATCACGCCCCAGCTCGCGCTGCGCGTGGCGATCCTGGGCGGCGCGGCCCTGACCATGTTCGCGATCATCTTCTTCCGGCTCTGGTACCTCCAGGTGCTCTCCGGCGACAAGTACGTGGCGCAGGCGCAGAACAACCAGATCCGCGACGTCGTCGTCCCCGCCCCCCGGGGCGACATCCTCGACCGGAACGGGCGCGTGCTGGTCGACAACCGCGTCTCGATCGCGGTGCAGGCGCAGGTGGAGAAGCTGCCGCCGCTCCACACGCCCGCCCGGCGCGTGCTGATGCGTCGGCTGCGCGTTCTCCTCGGCGTCACTCCGGCCAAGATGGAGCGTGACATCCGCCAGCAGCACCGGCTCCTGCCCTACCAGGACGTGACGCTCAAGCAGGACGTCCCGTCGGCGGTGCGCGACTACGTCCTCGAGCGCCAGAACGAGTTCCCCGGCATCAACGTCCAGCGGGTCTTCCTGCGCTCCTATCCCCACCACGAGCTGGCGGCCCAGATCTTCGGGACCGTGGGCCAGATCAGCCCCGAGCAGCTCAAGCGGGCGCGCTTCCGCGGGGTCCAGCAGGGGACGGTCGTGGGCAAGGGCGGCCTGGAGTACACCTACGACCGCTACCTGCGCGGCAAGCCCGGCGCCACCCGGGTGCAGGTGGACGCGCTGGGCCGGCCCAAGGGCGAGTTCCCGCAGCGCCAGCCGCTGCAGGGTCGCCAGCGCAAGCTCTCGCTCGACCTGGGCCTGGAGCAGGCGGGCCAGAACGCGATGGCCGAGGCCGGTGGGATCCCGATCGTCAACGGCGAGAAGAACCGGGGCGGCGCCTTCGTGGCCCTGGACCCCACCGACGGCGAGCTGCTGGGCATGGGCTCCTACCCGAGCTTCGACCCCAACATCTTCGCCAAGCCGCTCAAGGAGTCCACCTTCAAGAAGCTCAACAGCGAGAACACCGGCGCCCCCCTGATCAACCGGGCGATCCAGAGCGGGTATCCCACCGGGTCGACGTTCAAGCTCATCACCGCGCTGGCCGCCCTGTCCACGGGGACGATCACGCCCGACACGGTGATCGACGACCCCGGCTCGGTGCAGATCGGGAACATCGTCTTCCACAACGCCGGCGGCACCGCCCACGGGGCGGTGGCGCTGCGCCAGGCCCTCCAGGTCTCCTCCGACGTCTTCTACTACAAGATGGGCGCCGCGCTGGACGGCGTGCGGGGCGAGCCGCTACAGACCTGGGCGCACCGCCTCGGGCTCGGTCGCCCCACCGGGATCGATCTCCCGGACGAGATCTCCGGGCTGATCCCCAGCCCGGAGTGGCGCAACCGCCTGTTCCGCAAGCGCCTGACCGACCGCCCCTGGTCGGTGGGCGACAACGTCAACCTCGCCGTCGCAGCGCATCGACCCGCCGCCGGCGCGGCACGTCAAGATCGATCCCTTCGATCGCCAGGCCATCATGGACGGGCTGCATCTGGCCGCCAGCGCGCCCGGCGGCACCTCCGCCGACGTGTTCGCGGGCTTCCCGGTTCCGGTCTACGGAAAGACGGGCACCGCGCAGCGCCCCAACCAGGCCGACCAGTCCTGGTACGTCTGCTACGCGCCCGCGGCCAACGGACGGGGACCCATCCTGGTGGCGGTCACGGTCGAGCAGGGAGGGTTCGGCGCCCAGGCCGCCGCGCCCGCCGCCCGGCTGATCCTCTCCCAGTACTTCGGCGTCCAGAAGAAGCTCGTCACCGGCTCCTCGCATACGTTCTAGAACCCACATGGCCGCCGCCCCCGCCCAGAGCCCGATCCACCGCCGCCTCGAGGAGCCGCCCGAGCCGCCCCGCGGGCCGCTGCCGTTCGACCCGCTCCTGGTGCTCGCCGCCCTGGGCCTAGTCGCCTGCTCGTTGATCGTCCTGACCAACGCCACCCGGGGCGACATCCCCGGCAGCCCCCACTACTACGTGGTCCGCCAGGGCGCCTACGCCGCGGTGGGCCTGGTGCTGGCAATCCTGCTCACGCGGTTCGACTACTCGCGCCTGCGCGAGCTCAAGTACGGGCTCTACGCCGCGATGCTGGGGCTGATCCTGGTCGTGCTGGCCCTGGGGACCGCGGCCCGCGGCTCCAAGCGGGCGCTGAGCCTTCCCTTCTTCTCGTTCCAGCCGGCGGAGCTGGGCAAGCTGCTCTTGATCCTGGCCCTGTCGGCCTTCGTGGTCGACCGGCTGCGGCGACTGCGCGATCGCGACACCACCGCCCGCGTCATGTTGTTGGCGCTGGTGCCGGCGCTGCTGGTCATGATCGAGCCCGACCTGGGGTCGGGCTTCGTCTACACCGCGATCGCGCTCACCGTGCTGTTCATCGCCGGGACCACGTGGCGCCACTTCGTGGCGCTGGCGGCGATCGCGGGGGTGGGCATCGCGCTCACCCTGGTCGTCGCTCCGGCGGCCGGTGTCCAGGTGCTGAAGCCCTACCAGCAGCAGCGCCTGACCGGCTTCCTCAATCCCTCCAGCGATCCCCGCAACCAGACCTACCAGATCAACCAGTCGCGGATCGCGATCGGCTCGGGCCAGAAGTCGGGTCGGGGCGCGGCTCACGCCACGCAGACCCGGCTCAACTTCCTGCCCGAGCACCACACCGACTTCGTCTTCGCCGTGGTGGGCGAGGAGTTCGGCTTCCTGGGGGCGGCCGTCGTGCTGTCCCTGTACGCATTGTTGATATGGCGCACCCTGCGCATCCTCACGTTGGCCAAGAACCTCTACGGCGCACTGATCGCCGGGGGCATCGTCGCGATGTTCATGTTCCAGGTCTTCGTGAACGTCGGAATGACCGTCGGGATCATGCCCATCACCGGCGTGCCGCTGCCGCTCATGAGCTACGGCGGCTCGTCCGTGATCGTGACGCTGATGGCCATCGGCCTCCTGCAGTCCATACACGTGCAGGCACGGGTCTCCGGCAGGGGCAAGGGTCGCGCTCTGAACGTCTAGGAGAACCAACACGTGAGAAAGCAAGTGCTGGTCAGCGTCGACCGCGCCGAGACGCGCGTCGCGCTGATGGAGGCGTCCGGACAGCCGGCCAGCAAGGCCGCCATCCGGCGCCGCAAGAACCAGGCGACGGGTTACCGCGTCGCCGAGCTGTACGTCGAGCGCCGCGGCGCCCGCTCGATCGTGGGCAACATCTACAAGGGCCGCGTGGACAACGTGCTGGCCGGGCTGGAGGCGGCCTTTGTCGACATCGGCCTGGAGAAGAACGGCTTCCTGCACGTCGACGAGATCGTCCTGCCGGGCGTGGAAGCGCCGCGGCGGGGCCGCGGCGGCCGCGACGGCCGGCGCATCACCGACCTCATCAAGCCCGGGCAGGAGCTGGTCGTCCAGGTGGTGAAGGACCCGTTGAAGACCAAGGGCGCGCGGCTGTCGATGGAGCTGACCATCGCCGGGCGCTACATGGTGTTCACGCCCTCCGGCGAGGGCGTGGGCGTCTCGCGCCGGCTGGACGACAACGAGCGCAACCGGCTGCGCAAGGAGGTGTCGAAGATCGACATCCCGCGCGGCGGGGTGATCGTGCGCACCGCCGCCCAGGGGGCCAAGCGGGCCGACTTCGAGCGCGAGCTGGCCTACCTCTACAAGCTCAACGAGGTGCTGGAGAAGCGCGTGCAGGAGTCGCGGGCTCCGGCGATGGTGTTCCAGGAGGCCGACCTCCCGGTGCGGGTGGTGCGCGACATCTTCTCCACCGAGTTCGAGCAGGCGATCGTGGACGACGAGCACGCCCACCATCGCCTGAGCTCGTTCCTGGCGCGCACGGCGCCGGAGCTGGTCGAGCGGGTGACGCTGTCCGAGGACGACGAGCCGCTGTTCGAGCGCTACGGCATCGAGGAGGTGCTGGAGGGCACGCTGTCGCGGCGCGTGGACCTCCCCAGCGGCGGCTACCTGATGATCGACTACGCCGAGGCGCTGACGGTCATCGACGTCAACAGCGGGTCGTTCACCGGGCGGGGCAGGTCCGCCCGCCTGGAGGACACGATCACCAAGACCAACCTGGAGGCCGCCGAGCAGGTGGTCAACCAGCTGCGGCTCCGCGACATCGGCGGGATCATCGTCATCGACTTCATCGACATGGCCCGGGCGCGCAACCGGGATGCGGTCCTGAAGACACTGCGCAAGTCGCTGGACGAGGACCGCACCAAGACGTTCGTGGTGGAGATCTCGCCGCTGGGACTGGTGGAGATGACCCGCCAGAACGTCACCGAGGGCGTGCGGGAGATCATGACCCGCCCCTGCCCGACCTGCGACGGCGACGGCGTGATCCGCAGCGAGGAGACGATCGCGATCGAGTTCTCGCGCCGCCTGCGCGAGCTGGCCAAGGAGCCCGGCCGGGCCGAGGCGATGCTGGTGCGGATGAACCCGCGGGTCAGCGCCGAGCTGGTGGGCAACGGCGGCTGGCTGCTGCGCTCGCTGGAGGAGGACACCGGCAAGCGCTTCCACTTCGAGGGCTCGGAGGGCCTGCCCCTCGACTACTTCGACCTGGTGTACGAGGGCACCCGCGAGGAGGTCGAGGAGCGGGCGCTGCCCTTCCGGGTGGGCGAGGAGGTGCTGGTCCAGATCATCGAGCCCCACATGTACAACGTGGACGACGCCGTGGCCAAGATCGACGGCTACATCATCACCGTGGCCCGGGCCCAGCCCTACATCGGCGACAAGCGGCTGGTGCGGATCGAGGAGGTGGGCCGGACTTC
>VAXS01000284.1 GCA_005883255.1 Actinomycetota bacterium
TCCAGTGTCCTGGTCCACTGCGAACATGTGTTCGCCCTGTACGCCGAGATGCACGCCCACTCCGCCTTCTCCTTCCTCGACGGCGCGTCGTTGCACGACGAGCTGGCCGCGGCCGCCCGGGAGCTGGGGCATGACGTCCTGGCGCTCACCGACCACAACTCGGTCAGCGGGTCGATGGAGTTCGCGCAGGCGGCGGCCGGCATGGGGGTGCGGGCGATCCACGGCGCCGAGCTCGACCTCGACGACGGCCGCCACCTCACGCTGCTGGTCGAGGACGCGCGGGGCTGGAGCAACCTCTGCCGGCTGATCACCCGCGCGCACGCGCACACGCGTGACGAGCGTCCCGGCGCGCCGCCGACCGATCCCTACGTGGCCTTGCCAGCCGTGCTCGAGCACGCCGCCGGCCTGGTGTGCCTCACCGGCTGCGCCACCCAGGGCGTGGAGGACGAGGCGACCGCCCGGCGCCTGCTGGACGCCTTCGGCCCGGACGGCCTGCGCGTCGAGCTTCAGCGTCCCTTCCTCCGCGACGACCGCGCGCGCAACCGCCGGCGCGTGGCGCTGGCGCGCCGCCTCCAAGTCCCCTGCGTGGCCACCGGCAACGTCCACGCCCACGACCGCGCCCGCGCCCCGCTGCAGGACGCGCTCACCGCCGTGCGCCTCCACACCACGCTCGACGCCTCCGAGCCCCGGCGCCGCGGCAACTGGTCGCACGTGCTGGCCGTACCGGCGGCGATGGCCGCGCGCTTCCCCGAGCACCCCGGCGCGGTGGCGGAGACGCTGCGCCTGGCCGAGCGCCTGCGCTTCGACCTGCGCGCCGACCTCGGCTACCGCTACCCCGGCTCCGAGGACCCGACGGCCAACCGCCGCCTGGCCGAGCTGTGCGGTACGGCGCTCCACGAGCGCTACGCCGGCACGCCCGAGCACGCCGAGGCGCTCACGCGCCTGGAGGAGGAGCTGCGGGTGATCGACGCCCTGGGGCTGGCCGGCTTCTTCCTCCTGCACCGCGACATGCTCGAGCTTGCGCGCGAGGTCGCGGTCGAGGTACGGGGCCCGGACTCGGCTCGCGCGCTGCTGCCCCCCGGCCGCGGGCGGGGCTCCTCGGTCTCCTCGATCGTCTGCTATCTCACCGGGCTCTCGCACGTCGACCCGATCGAGAACGAGCTGCTGCTCGGGCGCTTCCTCGGCGCGATTCGCGAGTTGGGCAAGGCGCTGGGCCTTCCGCCCGGGGAGGTGGAGCGCGTGGCGCGGGGCTCGGAGGGCCTGTCCGCCCGCAACGTGGACCGCGACGTCGAGGTCGCGCTGGGCGAGCGCCGGGCGCGGGGCGGGCGCTGGCCGTGGCTGGTGCGGCTGGCCGCCGAGGCGCACGGGCTCCCCCGGCACCTCTCCCAGCACTCGGGCGGGATGATCGTCTCCACCCGCCCGCTGGTGGACTGCTGCCCGGTGGTCCCGGCGGCGATGGAGGGCCGGCAGATCTCCCAGTGGGACAAGGACTCCTGCGCCGACGCCGGCTTCCTGAAGATCGACCTGCTGGGGCTGGGGATGCTCTCGGCGGTGGAGCGCGCAGTCGAGCTCATCGCACGCACTCGAGAAACGCGCATCGATCTCTCGCGCATCCCCTACGACGACCGCCAGGTCTACGACACGATCCAGCGCGCCGACACGGTCGGGGTCTTCCAGATCGAGAGCCGGGCCCAGATGCAGTCGCTGCACCGCACCCGCCCGGAGTCGCTGGACGACCTCACCGTCCAGGTGGCGCTCGTGCGGCCCGGTCCGATCCTGGGCCGGGCGGTCAACCCCTACGTCGAGCGCCGCCAGCTCCAGAGAGAACGTAACGACTACACACCTCCATACGACCACCCGTCGCTGGAGCCGGTCCTGCGCGACACGCTGGGGACGATCATCTTCCAGGACCAGGTCCTGGGCGTGGCGACGGCGTTCGCCGGCTTCAGCCCCGGCGACGCCGAGGGCCTGCGCCGGGCCATGA
>VAXS01000124.1 GCA_005883255.1 Actinomycetota bacterium
CCGTACACCGGCAGCGGGTCGCCGGCCAGCGCGTTGAGGATCATCAGCGGGATCAGCTTCTCCGGGTACTGGAAGGGTCCGTAGTTGTTCGACCCCCGGCAGATCAGCGCCTCCAGGCCGAAGGTGTGGAAGTAGCTGGAGACCAGCAGGTCGGCGCCGGCCTTGCTCGCGCTGTAGGGGGAGGACGGGCGCAGCGGCGAGTCCTCGGTGAAGGTCCCCTCCGCGATCGAGCCGTAGACCTCGTCGGTGGAGACCTGCACGTGGCGCAGGCCGCGCTCGCGCGCCGCCTCGAGCAGGACGTACGTGCCGCGACCGTTGGTGGTGATGAACGCGTCGGGCTCGGAGATCGAGCGGTCGACGTGCGTCTCGGCCGCGAAGTTCACGATCGCGTCACAGCCGGCCAGCGCCTCGGCCACCCGGTCGGCGTCCTCGATGCCTCCCCGTAGGAACGCGAAGCCCGGCTCGTCGTGCACGTCCTGCAGGCTCTCCTCGCGCCCGGCGTAGGTGAGCTTGTCGAGCACGACGAGCTCGTCGCCGTGCTCGCGCAGGCGCTGGCGGACGAAGTTGGAGCCGATGAAGCCGGCCCCCCCGCACACCAGCAGCTTCACGCCGCCACCTCGCGGGCGGCCAGGTACTCGGCCAGCCCGTCGCGCCAGGAGGGCAGCCGGGGGGCGTCGGACCGCTCGCTGACCAGGACGCTGTGCGCGGGCCGGGGCGCGGGACGGCCCAGCTCGGCCGTGGTCGCGGGCACGACCCGGCAGTCGAGGCGCGCCTCGCGGAAGATCTCGACGGCGAAGTCGTACCAGGAGCAGTGTCCGGCGCCCGCCACGTGCAGCACCCCGGTGGCGTCGCGCTCGGCCAGCGCCACGAGCGCCGGCGCCAGGTGGCCGGTGAACGTGGGGCATCCCACCTGGTCGGTGACGACCTGGACCTCGTCGCGCTCGGCGCCCAGCCGCAGCATGGTGGCGACGAAGTTGCCTCCCCCGACGCCGAACAGCCACGAGCTGCGGACGATCGCGTGACGGGGGTTGGCCGCCGCCACCGCCCGTTCGCCCTCCAGCTTCGATCGGCCGTAGGCGGAGACCGGTCCGGGCCGGTCGGACTCGACGTAGGGGGCCGACTTGGCGCCGTCGAAGACGTAGTCGGTGGAGATCTGGATGGCCGCGGCACCGCTGGCCGCCGCCGCCGCGGCCACGTTGCCTGCCCCCGCGCCGTTGACCGCCAGCGCCTCGTCGGTCCGCTCCTCGGCGCCGTCGACGTCGGTGAACGCCGCGCAGTTGACGACCGCCGCCGGTCGGGCCGCGTCCACCGCCCGACCGACCGCGTCGGGATCGGTGACGTCGAGGTCGGCCCGGCCGAGTCCCACGACCTCGTGCCCGGAGTCCCGCGCCGCCTCCACGACGTCCCGACCAAGCATCCCGGCCGCGCCCGTGACAAGGAGGCGCATGCCCAATGTCTAGCGCATGCGAACCGGAAACGGAGGACCGGCGGCCTGAGCCCACTCCGGGCGTGGCTGCCTAGGACGCAGGGGGTGGGACAGTGCTCCGCACGGACCGCCCCCGAGGACGCCGGCAGGCGCGTCGGGAGTCGCTCAGCTGAGCTCCCCGATCCTGAAGATCTTGGTCCCGCAGTCGGGGCAGGTCCCCTCGATCGCCGGCCGACCGTTCTTCATGGTCACCTGCTTGGGGTCCTTGATCTCGACCTTCTTGCGCTCCTTGACGCAGTAACCCTCTGGCATGGCCACCCTTCCCTCGTGGGCTTGACGGCGAGCACGGTAGGGGCCCTACCGGACGCCACCCGGCACATCTTAGTGCGGATTGGCACTAGAGGATCCCGATCTCGCTGTTGTCGCCGACCATGAACCGGTAGGCGCGGGGCTGGCGGTGGTCGCGGCCGACGGTCACGTTGCGCCCCAGCAGCGACGACTCCATCCGCCCCGCCAGGCCGCGGACCGACGCGCCCTCGAGCAGGATCGAGTTCTCCACCTCGGCGTTCTCGATCACGCAGCGGGGCCCGACCGCGGTGTACGGACCGATGTAGGCGTCCACCAGCCGGGCGCCGGCGCCCACCACGGCCGGCCCGCGCACGCTCGAGCGCTCCAGCCGCGCGCCCGGCTCGATCACCACCCGCCCGCCGATCTGGGCGTCCACCAACTCGCCGTCCACCCGCGACTGGATCGTGTCGAGCACCAGGCGGTTGGCCTCGAGGATGTCCTCCAGCCGCCCCGTGTCCTTCCACCAGCCCTTCACGATGTGAGGCTCCACCCGCCGCCCGCCATCGACCAGGTGCTGAATCGCGTCGGTGATCTCCAGCTCGCCCCGGTCGGACGGCGAGATCGCGCGCGCGGCGTCGTGGACCACCGGCGTGAACATGTAGACCCCGACCAGCGCCAGATCGGTTTGCGGCTCCCCCGGCTTCTCCACCAGGCGCACCACGGCCCCGTCCCGCAGCTCGGCCACGCCGTAGTTCTCCGGGTCGGGCACGGCGGTGAGGAGGATGAGCGCGTCGGGCTCGTGGTTGCGGAACGCCGCCACCAGCTCGGTGATCCCGCCCTGGAGGAGGTTGTCGCCCAGGTACATGACGAACGGCGACTCGCCCAGGAACGGCTCGGCGGTGAGGACGGCGTGGGCCAGCCCCAGGGGAGCGTCCTGCTCGATGTAGGTGATGCGCACGCCGAACTGCGAGCCGTCGTCGGCCGCGGCGCGGATCTCGTCGCCGGTCTCGGGGGCGACGATGATCCCCACCTCCTCGATCCCCGCCGCCGCCATCGCCTCGATGCCGTAGAACAGCACGGGCTTGTTGGCCACCGGCACCAGCTGCTTGGCCGAGGTGTGGGTGATGGGCCGTAGGCGGGTCCCCCGGCCGCCGGAGAGGATCAGTCCCTTCAGCTCGCGCACGCTAGTAGACGCCTTCCAGCTTGCGGTGGTCCCAGCTCGCGCGCGGACCGCTCTCCACGAACTCCAGCCCCACGCGCTTGGGCACCTGCGCGCGGAACATGTCGCGCAGGGGATCGAACTCGGGCCCGGTCCCCGAGTAGCGATCGACGAGCTCCAGTCCGATGCCCTCGATCACCTCCGGGTCGCGGTGCAGCCGCGCGTGGGCCCGGATCATCACGCCGCGCAGCTCGTGGTACTGCTCGCCGTCCTCCACCTCCAAAGTGACGTGCGAGTCGCGCTCCATGTTGCGCGCCTTCTGCGACTTCGCGTAGGTCCAGCCCCACAGGTTCCCGTCGCGCACGACGTACCACAGTGGCATCAGGTGCGGCCAGCCGTCGTGGCCGTTGCTGGCGCACACCATCACGCGCTGGCCGTCCAGGAACGCGGCCGCCTCGTCGTCGGTCATCCTGATCTGGTCGCGCCGGCTCATCCGGCCGCAAGCCTGCCAGCTTCGGCGGCCGGGCGCTCAGGACCGGGCGTAGGCGCCCGACACCCGTTCGGCCGCCGCGCGCACCGCGTCGCGGCCCTCGGGCGGCTCCAGGACCACGGCGTCGCCGGCCTCCTTGAGCACCTCGCGCACCAGCCAGTCCACTCCGGCGAACGGGAGATCGACCACCAGCGCGCCGTCGGCGAGCTCCTCGACCACCCGGCGCTCCTCGCGCTCCCAGCGGGCGCGCTCGGGCGAGATCCACACCCGCGCCCGCCGCGAGGCCTCGACCTCGCCGGTGCGCGGCCAGCCCTCGACGTCGGCCGCCGGATCGACCTCGGGGCGGGGCTCGAACCGCTGGTCGGTGACCTCGGCGCTCTTGATGCGATCCAGACGGAAGTGGCGCACGTCCTCCTTGGCCGGGTCGTAGGAAGCGACGTACCAGCCGTCGCGACCGTTCATGAGCGCGTAGGGCTCGATCTCGCGCTGCGAGAACTCGTCCTCGTTCTCCTTGTAGTACTCGATGGCCAGCAGCCGGCGGCCGGCGATGGCGCGCGAGACCACCCGCGCGATCTCCGGGTCGTCCGCCACCGGGCCGGCCACCTGCAGGCCCTCCTCCACCGGGTCCTCGCCCAGGGCCTTCACGATGCGGGCCCGGGCCGAGGTGAGCGACCCCTTGGGGATGTGCTCGCCGATCAGGTCGATGGCGGCGATCAGCGCCTTGGCCTCGATGGGCAGCAGCCGGGCTGGGCGGGCGAACGAGTCGCTGTAGGCGTCGGGGTCGACCTCGATCGAGCCATCGTCGCGCAGCTCGGCGTAGAGGATGTAGGAGCCCGCGCCGAAGTTGACGACGTTGAGGACGTTGACGTCCTCGCGCAGCTCCTGCTCGGAGACCTGCAGGCGCTCGCGCACCTCCTCGGCCTGCAGCGGACGCCCCTGGCGCCCGGCCTCGATGAGGATCGAGGCCAGCGTGACCAGCCGGGCGAAGCGCTCGGGACGGATCGCGGCCTCGCGCCGGCCGTTGCCGGCCTCGGCGTCGAGCGCGGCGGGGGCGTGCCCCGGCGACTCGGCGGCCAGGTCGGCGCCCGCGGCCAGCACCGGCGCGGTCTCGAAGTCCCCGCTGTGGCGGCGCTCGAGCAGCTCGACGCGCTCGGCCAGCTCGTCCACCAGCTCGGTGGGCTCCAGCAGCCGGGCGTGGTCGCCCAGCCCCAGCACCCAGGAGATCAGCTGCCGGGGACTGGCATAGGACGTGACGAACAGGCGCCCGTCGGACCCGGCCGGAGGGTCGCGGAACTCGCCGTATCGCCCGAAGTGACGCTCGATCAGCCAGGCGATGCGCTCGCCCACCAGGATCTCGGCCTCGCCCACCGGATCGCCGAACTGCCAATGGATGCGCTCGGCGTACGCGCGGGGATCGAAGTCGTCGGGTCGTTGGAAGTCGTGCTCGGCCTTGGTGGCGTAGGCCACCTTGCCGCGGATCCGCGACAGCCGGAACACCCGCATCGCCTCGCGCTCGTGCGAGTGGCCCATCAGGTAGAACTGGCCGCCCTGGAACAGCAGCTGGTAGGGGTCCACCTTGCGCTCGCCCACGTCGTCGCGCTCCATCGTGTGGTACTCGAACGTCACCGTCTTGCGCCGGGAGATGGCGGTGTCGAGCTTCACCAGCCGCTGCGAGAGGTCGTGGCCGCCGGCCGAGGCGGTGATCCCCAGCGCGATCGAGCTCTGGTCCGGCGCGCGCAGCGGGCTGGGCCGGCCCCAGGAGATCTGCTGCAGCGCCAGCCGCAGCGGCTCGGCGTAGGCGAACTCGCCATCCAGCAGCGACAGCGCGGTCTGCAGCGCGGCCAGCTCGCCGTCGGTGAACTCGATGGGCGGCAGGTAGAAGTTCTCGGGCGGGAGCGTGTAGCTCTCCTGCTCGGCCATGCCCTCCATCGGCTTGTCCACCGAGAGCTGGATCCCCAGGGACTCCAGCTCGGCCCGGTCGGCGTAGAAGCGGCGCGCGAAGGCGTCCTCGTTCATGCCGCTGTAGCCCTCGACCGCCTGGCGGATCTCCGACGCGGTCACCGGCCGGCGCTCCGCCATCAGGAACGAGATCAGCGAGAGCTGGCGGATGAGCTTCTCGGTGTCCTTGGCCATGCGCCGTAACTGTAGTTGGGAGGGGCTCGAGGCCCGCCGCGGCTGGGCGCCGTCGCGCCGGATTTTGCGAACTTTGGCCGCTAGCCTTGGCTGGCTCATGGCGGCCGACGACATCGAGCGGCTGCGCCGCATCTACGACGCCTTCGACCGTCGCGCGGTGGACGACCTGCTCGCCGACCTCGCCCACGACATGGAGTGGCGGGCGCCCGACACGCTTCCCTGGGGCGGACACCGGCATGGTCCCGAGGGCGTGCGGACGATGGTCGAGTGCCTGGACGAGCACGTCGACGGCGGGTGGGGCGACCCCGACGACTACCTCGACGCCGGCGACCGGGTGATCGTGCTCGGCCGCCTGCGGGGCACGGCCCGCGCCACCGGCGCCACGTTCGAGGCCGCCTTCGCCCACGTCTGGACCCTCGGAGACGGCATGCCGGTGGCCTGCGACGTCTACCTCGACACCGGCGCGGTGCTGAAGGCGATCGGGCGAGGCTGACGACGCCTCGCGGCGTCAGGCCGCCCGGGCGGCTTCGCGGGAAGCCGCGAAGTAGGCCGGGGCGCTCAACGCCTTGTCGAACCCCGACCAGCGCTGTCCGTCCACGAGCTCCTTCTCCAGCCGGTCGAACGAGCCCAGCTTGCCGCCCAGGTTGTCCACCATGTGGACCAGCGTGGCCTCGCGCGTGCACGGCATCACCGGGCTGCCGTGCTCCAGCGTGCCGTGATGGGACAGGATGATGTGGAGGATCGCCTCGATCTCCCGGCGCACCCGGTAATAGCCCAGGGCGATCTCGCCCTGCAGGCGCCCGGCGTCGGTGAGGTCGATCGCCGCGCCCTCGAAGGCATAGGCCTCGAGCTTGCCGATGTCGTGCAGCAGCGCGCCGGTCACGGCCACGTCGTGGTCCACGCCCGGGAAGGACGAGGCGATCGCGTTCACTCCCTGGGCCACCGTGAGCGAGTGCTCGAGCAGCCCGTGGCGGTAGGCCTGGTGGTAGTACTTGGCCGCCGGCGCCACCCGGTAGGCGCGCCACACCTCGGAGCCGGTGCCCAGCAGCCGATCCAGCAGGCCCCGCAGGTGCCCGTCCTGGACGGTGGCGACGAGCGCGCGCAGGTCGCCCTCCATCTGGTCGGGGTCGCGGGCCGGCCCGTCCAGCAGGTCCTCGAGCACGTACTCGTCGGGCCGCGCGGCGCGCAGGGACCGCAGCCGCAGCTGCGGCCCGTAGCGCGGGTGCACGCCGTAGTCGCCCGCCACGCGGAGGGCCACGCCGACCGCCGCCAGGCGCGCGGTGTCACCCGGGCAGTCCCAGAGCACGGCTGGGACCGAGCCGCTGCTGTCGGCCAGCACCAGGCGCAGGAAGTCCGACCCGTTGCGGGTGCTGCGGACCTCGGCCTCGCGCACGAGCAGCACCTGGTCCACCGCCTGCCCGTCTTCCAGCTCCCGGACGAACACGGCGGCGACCATAGACCGGCGGGCGGACGGTTACGGTACGCCCAACGTGAGGCGCACAGACCCTCCGCGGAGCCTCGGCTGAGATGGCGCGAACCGCGCTCGTCACGGGTGGAACCGGCGGGCTGGGCGTCGCCGTCGTCGAGCGCCTCCTGGCCGGCGGCTGGCGGGTGGTGGTGCCCTGGGTGGCCGAGCGCGAGCTGGAGCGCCTCCCGCCCCGGGACGGCCTCTCGCTGGTGGAGGCCGACCTGCTCGACTCCGGCTCGGTGGCCCGCGTGGCCGGCCAGGCGGCCGCGGACTCCGAGGCGCCGCTGGGCGCGGCGGTCAACCTGGTGGGCGGGTTCGCGCAGGGCGGTCGCATCCACGAGACCCCGATCGAGGACTTCGAGCGCCAGCTGCAGCTCAACCTCCGCACCACCTATCTGGTCACCCAGGCCGCCGTCCCGCACCTCCTGGCCGCCGGCGGGGGCGCGATCGTGTGCGTGGGGACGCGGGCGGCCCTGCGGCCGTTCCCGGGCGCCGCCGGCTACGTGACCTCCAAGGCGGCCGTGCTCGCCTTCGTCCAGGCGGTGGCGGTCGAGTACCGCGACGACGGGATCCGCTGCAACGCCGTGCTGCCGAGCGTGATCGACACCCCGGCCAACCGCGCCGCCCAGCCGGACGCCGACCACGACCGCTGGGTGGCCCCCGCCGAGATCGCCGCGGTCATCGGCTTCCTGTGCTCGGACGACTCCGCGCCGATCAGCGGCGCCGCCATCCCGGTCTACGGCCGCGCCTGAACCGCCGGCTCGCCGTCGGTGTGCAGCGCGCCCCTCAGCTCCCGGCGCGAGCCGATCCCCAGCTTCAGGTAGGCGTTGCGCAGGTGCCACTCGACGGTCTTCACCGTCACGAACAGGGCCTGGGCGATCTCGCGGTTGGTCAGCCCGTCGGCCGCCAGGGCCGCGGTGCGGCGTTCGCTGGCCGTCAGGGCCTCAACGCCTGACAGGTGGTGGCGGCGGGGCCGCGAGCCGGCCGCCGCGAGCTCGTCGCGGGTGTGCTCGGCCAGGCCGTGCGCGCCGCAGCGATGCGCCAGGTCGAGCGCCCGGCGCAGCTCGTCCTGGGCGTCGCTGCGCCGGCCGGCCCGGCGCAGGGCCCCGCCGAGATCGGCGCGCGCGTGGGCCAGATCCAGCCGCGCCGGCGAGTCCTCGAGGGCGGCCACCGCCGCGGCCAGGTGGTCGATGCCGGCCGCGCCCGCGGTGACCAGTCCGAGCGCGCGCAGGGCGGCGCCGATCGCGCGCGGCGCGCCGAACTCGCGCGCCAGGGCCAGCTCCTCGCCCGCCAGCTCCCGGGCCGTATCGGGATCGCCCAGCGCCGCATGGGAGCGTGCCGCCCCGCCGCGCCAGGGCATGACCGCCGGGTTCGCCGCGTGCACCCAGCCCTGGCGGCGCCGGCACTCCTCGAAGTGGGTGAGCGCGCGGGCCGGGTCGGCGCGGGCCAGCGCCAGCCACCCGCGCGCCTCGTGCAGCCGACCCAGCGTCACCGCCTCCTCCCAGGGCGTGTCGCCGCCCGGCAGCGCCACCGCCTCGGCCGCGGCGTCCAGGTCGCCGCGCTCCATCAGCGCCCGGCCCAGGGTGGCCCGCGTCCCCGGCAGGTCCATCCGCCACCCGTCGCCGGCGCCGGCCAGGGCCGCCTCGGCGTCGGCCACCGCGTCGTCCACCCGGCCCGCCAGCAGGTCCAGCTGCGCCTGGACGTAGGAGGCGGTGGCGTACCCCAGCGGCGATCCCCGCCGCCGGGCGTCGGCCACCGCCTCGGAGAGCACGGCCGCGGCGAGCCCCAGCTCCTCGGTCCAGGCCAGCGCCAGCGCCGCCCGGTAGACGGCGATTCCGTCGGACGACTCCTCGGCCAGCAGCGCGCCGTCGCCCAGGGCGGCCCGCGCCAGGTCCGCCACGCGCTCGCGCGGCGCCCCCGCCAGCGCGTCCTCGTAGGCCACCTGCGCCAGCAGCTTGCGCTCGCCGGGGGTGGCGCCGGTCAGCTTGCGCCGGCGCGCCCGGCTGACCCGCGCGACCGCCGCCGGGAGCGTGACCAGGTCCATCCGCGCCGCGCCGATGTACGCCGCCTCCAGCCGCAGGGCCAGCTCGGGGCTGTCGCCCCCCAGCTGGTCGCGGCCGCGGTCGAAGGTCTCGGCCGCCTCGCGATGGCGGCCGCGGGCCTGCAGCGTCCGGCCCACGGAGAACAGGATCTCGGCCCGGCGCTCGGCGTCGGCCACGCTGGCGATCGCGGGCTCCAGCCGCTCCACCGCGCGCCGGTCCCCCGCCGCCGCGGCGGCGCGGGCCAGCTCGACCAGGACGTCGCCGCGCTCGGCCGGAGGAGGTGGCTCGGCCAGCGCGCGCTCGAGGTAGCGCACCGCCGACGCGGGAGCCCCCGCGCCCAGCGCCAGCCGGCCCGCCTCGCCCAGCGCCTGCGCGGCCCAGGCGTCTCCCTCGGGCTCCGCGCCGATGAGGTGGGCGGCCACGCTCTCCGGCGGCGCGTGCTCGCCGGCCAGCAGGCGCGCGGCCCGGCCGTGGGCTCGGGCGCGCTCGGCCCGGGGCAGCTCCGCGTACACGGCCGAGCGCACGATCGGATGGACGAAGCCCAGCGGCTCGCCCGGCCGCAGGATCTCCACGGACGCCAGCGCGTCGGCCGCCGCGGCCGCCAGGTCGGGCTCCAGCCGGGCCAGCGCCGCCGCCCGCCGCAGCGGCACCCGGTCGCCCAGGACGGCCACGGCCCGCGCCAGCGCCGTGGCGCCCAGCTGCAGCCCCGCCATGCGGAGCAGGACGGAACGCGACACCGACTCGGGCCCCAGCTCGCGCAGCCGGCGCTCGCCGCCGGCGTCCGGTCCCAGCCCCTGGCGCTCGACCTCGGCCAGCAGCTGGCGCAGCAGCAGCGGGTTCCCGCGGGTGACGTACTCGCAGGCGCGCGTGAACCCGTCCGAGATCTCGGCGCCCGGGTAGGCGCCGCGCACCAGGCGGTCGACCGCTCCCGCGCTCAGCCGGTCCAGGCGGATCACCTCGGCGTGGGGGCCGAGCGCCAGCTGGGCGAGCAGCGCCTCCTCGGCGCCCGGCTGGCCGGGCCGGGCCGTCAGCACCACAGCCACCGGCAGCGTGGCCAGGCGCTGGGCCAGGTAGAGGAGGAAGCGCAGGGAGGGCTCGTCGGCCCAGTGCCCGTCGTCCACGGTCAGGAGCAGCGGCCCGCGCTCCGCCAGGTTCGACGTCACCCAGAACAGGCCGTGCAGCAGCGGGTAGACGTCCTCGTCGCGACGCCGGGCGAGCGCCTCGGGCGGGGCGAACAGGGGCGCGGCCAGCTCGGCGGCGCCCGACAGCAGCCGCTCGCGCCCGCCCCCGCCGGCGGACGCCAGCGCCGGCTCCAGCAGCTGGACGGCGACGCCGAACGGGAAGTCGCGCTCGAGCTCGCTGGCGCGGGCCTCGAGCTCCGCCATGCCGGTGCCGCGGGCGAAGCCCTGGGCGGCGGCCAGCAGGCGCGACTTGCCCAGGCCGGCGTGGCCCTCCACCACCACCAGGCGCCCCCGGCCGGCCCGGGCCTCGTCCAACGCGGCGCCCAGGACCTCGAGCTCGTCGTCGCGCTCCAGCAGCACGGGTCGGCCCGCGGGTCGTGGCCCGCCGGCGAGGCCGGCTCGTTCCTCCCCTGCCCCCAGCATGTCGCTCGATGGCGCGGCGCGCCCCCGGGGGAAGATAGTTCAGCGCGCGCTCGGGCGCGCAGCGGCCTCTCGCTAGGGTGCCCGGTGATGCACCGCAAGTGGTGGACGCTGATCGCCGTCTGCGTCGCCACGTTCATGTTGCTGCTGGACATCACGATCGTGAACGTGGCGCTGCCGGACATCGAGCGCCAGCTGCATGCCAGCTTCAGCGAGCTGCAGTGGGTGGTGGACGCCTACGCGCTGATGCTGGCGGCGCTGCTGCTCACCGCCGGGTCGCTGGCCGACCTGTTCGGCCGACGGATCGTGTTCGCCACCGGCCTGGCGCTGTTCACGCTGGCCTCGCTGGCCTGTGGGCTCGCGCCCACCGCGGTCACGCTCGACCTGGCGCGGGGCTTCCAGGGGATCGGCGGCGCGGTCATGTTCGCCACGTCGCTGGCGCTGCTCGCGCAGGAGTTCGAGGGACGCGAGCGCGGGACGGCGTTCGGCATCTGGGGCGCCACCATCGGGGGCGCGGTGGCGATCGGGCCGCTGGTGGGCGGCGCGCTCACCGAGGGCCTGGGGTGGGAGTGGATCTTCTTCGTCAACATCCCGATCGGCATCGGGGCGGTGGCGCTCACGCTGCTGCGCGTGCCCGAGTCGCGGGACGCGGACGCCCGCGGCGTGGACTGGGCCGGCGTGCTCACCTGGAGCTCGGCGCTGTTCCTGATGGTGTTCGCGCTGATCCGCGGCAACGACGAGGGTTGGGGAAGCGCGCTGATCGTGGGGCTGCTGACCGGCTCGGTGGCGCTGCTGGTGGCGTTCTTCGTGGTCGAGCTGCGACAGGAGCGGCCGATGCTCGACCTCTCGCTGTTCCGCAAGCCCACGTTCGCGGGCGCCTCGATCGTCGCCTTCGCGCTGTCGAGCGCGATGTTCTCGATGTTCCTCTACCTCACGCTGTACATCCAGAACGTGCTGGGCTTCTCGCCGCTGCAGGCGGGCCTGCGCTTCCTGCCGATCACGCTGGTGTCGTTCTTCTTCGCGCCGCTGGCCGGCCGGCTCTCGGCCCGCTTCCCGGCGCGGGTCTTCCTCACGCTGGGCCTCTGCCTGGTGGCCACCGGCCTGCTGCTGATGGGCGGCCTGCACTACAGCTCGGGGTGGACCGCCCTGCTCGCCGGCTTCCTCGTGGCCGGCGCGGGCGTCGGGACGGTCAACCCGGTCCTGGCCTCCACCGCGATCGGCGTGGTGCCCCCCGCCCGCAGCGGCATGGCGTCGGGGATCAACAACACGTTCCGCCAGGTGGGGATCGCCACCGGCGTGGCCGCCCTGGGCGCCGTGTTCCAGGCGCGCGTGGAGACCAAGCTCACCGACGCCCTCAGCTCCACGCCGGCCGCCGGCGCCGTGTCGCGCCTGTCCCACGCCGTGAGCTCGGGACAGACGCAGCAGGTCGTGCAGTCGGTGCCCCGTCCGCTGCGGGGCACCGTGGCCCACGCTTCCCGGCAGGCGTTCATCGGCGGGCTCAACGAGCTGTTCGTGATCGCCGGCGTGGTGGCGTTCGCGGGCGCCTTCCTCGCGCTCGTGCTCGTCCGCCAGCGCGACTTCGTCGGCGCTCCCCAGGCGGCCCCCGCTCCCGCGGGCTAGACCGGCGGCGCGGGCGCGGGCGCCGCCGGCGGCTGGTGGCGCTCGGCCAGGGCCGCGCGAGCGCGAGCGACGGCATGGCGCGGATTGAGCGTGCGCAGCTGGCTGAACACGATGGGCAAAGCGATCGCCAGGCCCACCACCAGCAGCGTCCCCGAGACCACGAAGTTGAAGGCGGCGCGGCCAGCAGGCAGGCCAGCGAGCCCAGCCGGATGACCCGGCCCAGCGCCTGCCAGGTGACGACTCCCTCGAGATAGGCCCGCGGGGTGCGCAGGATCGCCAGCCCCAGGCGCAGGCGCACCAGGAACGAACGGGCGCTGCGGCGCAGGAGCCGGAACAGCAGCACCAGCCCGGTGGCGAGCACCGCGGCCACCGCCGTCGAGATCACCGGGTGGGCGACGACCAGCGAGACGTCCAGCGTGGGCAGCTCGAGGCGGCTGGTGGGCAGCGGCAGGAACCCGCGGGCGAACATCCAGACCAGCAGCGCCGCACCCAGCAGCGTCTCGAACAGGGTCTCGGGGACGAAGGTCGCCACCAGCGTGGAGTAGCGACCCCTCTGCAGCCGGCGCTTGACCATGAACACCTTCAGGGCGTCGCCCCCGCGGGCCGGGATCACCGCGTTGAGCCCCGAGCCCGCGTAGTAGGCGGCGATCACGTCGCGGTAGCGCAGGCGGCGGTCGCTCGGGTAGGCGGCGCGGACGATGTTGAACCAGCCGCGGATGCGCACCGCTTGGTGCAGGACGTGCAGCGCCACCCCGGCCACCAGCCACCACGGGTTTAGCGACGCGGCGTGGCTGGTGACCAGCTCGACGGCGTGCCCGGCGGCGCGGGCGATGGTTTGGATCTGGTCGATCACGACTGCTCACAGCGAGGGTACGCCCCCCGGGTGAGGCTCAGCGCAGGGTGGCCCAGACCGTCTTGGTCTCCAGATAGGCGTCGAGCCCGGCGTGGCCATGCTCGCGCCCGATCCCCGACGCCTTGTAGCCGCCGAACGGCGCCGCCGGGTCGGACATGCCCCACTGGTTGATGTAGATCGAGCCGGCCCGCAGCAGCGACGCCAACCGGTGGGCGCTGGCCAGCGACCGCGTCCACACGCCGGCCGCCAGCCCGTACTCGCTGTCGTTCGCCCGCTCCGCGACCTCCTCCACCGACTCGTAGGGCAGCGCCACCAGCACCGGGCCGAAGATCTCCTCCCGGGCGATGCGCAGGTCGTCGGAGGTGGCGGCGAACAGCGTGGGCTCGACGAAGTAGCCCCCGTTCGCGCCGTCGGGCACCCCGCCTCCGACCACCAGCTCGGCGCCCTCCTCGCGGCCGGCCTCGATGTAGCCGGTCACGCGCCGCAGCTGGTCCTCGGAGACCAGCGGGCCCAGCTGGGTGTCGGGCGCCAGCCCCGGGCCCAGCCGGGCGGCGCGGGCCCGGTCGGCCAGCGCGCCGACCACCTGGTCGAAGGACTCCCGGGGCACGAACAGGCGCGAGCCCGCGTTGCAGGCCTGCCCGGTGTTGAAGTAGATCGCCTGGAAGCTGCCCTTGACCGCGGCGTCCAGGTCGGCGTCCGGCAGGATGATGCTCGGCGACTTGCCGCCCAGCTCGAGCGTCACGCGCTTGAGCGCCCGCCCCGCCTTGGCCCCGATCTCGCGGCCCACCACGGTGGAGCCGGTGAAGGCGATCTTGTCCACGCCCGGGTGGTCGACCAGCGCGGCGCCGGTCTCGCCGTCGCCGGTGACCACGTTGACCACGCCCGGCGGGATGCCGGCCTCCAGCGCCAGCTCGCCCAGCCGCAGCGCCGTGAGCGGCGTCTGCTCGGCCGGCTTGAGCACGACCGTGCATCCGGCCGCCAGCGCCGGGGCCACCTTCCAGGCCGCCATCAGCAGCGGGAAGTTCCAGGGGATGATCTGCCCGCACACGCCGACGGGCTCGCGCAGCGTGTAGCACAGGGTGTCGGGGACCCGGACCGGGACCACGTCGCCCTCGATCTTGGTGGGCCAGCCCGCGAAGTACTCGAAGTGGGCCACCGTCTGGGCGACGTCGACCACGCGCGCGAGCTTGACCGGCTTGCCGTTGTCCAGCGACTCCAGCTCGGCCAGCTCCTCGGCGTGGTCCGCCACCAGGCCGGCGAGCCGGGTGAGCAGCCGCCCGCGGTCGGCGGCGGGGAGGGTGGCCCAGGGCCCGGACTCGAACGCCGCGCGCGCGGCGCGCACCGCGGCGTCGACGTCCGCCGCGCCCGCCTGCGGGACCCGGGCGATCGGCTGGCCGGTGGCGGGGTCCAGCGAGTCGAATGTCCGCCCATCCGCCGCCTCGCGGCGCTCTTCGCCGATCAGCAGCCGCTGGCGCTCGGGCGCGTCCAGGAACGCGCGCGCGGCGTCGGACAGCGGCGGCGTGACGGTGGAGGCGTCCATGCCGGGGATCGTACGCGCTCGGCTCAGGCGTCCGGCCGCAGGACGACCTTGAGCGCCTCGTGCCGGTCGTAGGCCGCGTACGCCTCCGGCGCCTGCTCCAGCGCCATGTGGTGGGTGACGATCGGCGCCGGATCCAGCGCGCCCGCGGCGATCAGGTCCAGGACCTCGTCCACCTGCCCGATGACGTTGGCCACGCCGGCCCGCAGCGTCTGGCCCTTGTTCCACAGCAGGCCCATGTGGACCTGGCAGCGCTGCCCGTGCACGCCGATGACCGAGATCGCGCCCGCCTTCCGGGTGAGGCGGATCGCCAGGTCGAGCGCCTGCTCGCTGCCCACCGCCTCGATGCAGGCGTCGACGCCGCGCCCTTCGGTGGCCGCCTTGACGGCGGCGCGCGGGTCCTCCTCAAGGAGATGAATTGGTGACGCCCCAAACGCGCGGGCCATCTCCAACCGCTCGGGCACGCTGTCCACCGCGATGACCCGTTCGGCGCCGGCGTGCCGAGCGGCCTGGACCGCGCACAACCCGACCGGGCCCATGCCCAGCACCGCCACTGCCTCGCCCGGCGACACGTCGGCCTCGCGCACCCCGTGGAAGCCGGTGTTCATGACGTCGCCGGCGAACAGTGGAACAGCCGGCGCTCGCAGAAGAAGCAGTGCCCGCAGGCCACCAGGAAGCAGCCGACGACCCGGTCGCCCACCCCCACCCGGTCGACGTCGTCGCCGGCGGCGACCACCTCGCCCACGAACTCGTGCCCGATGACGAACCCGGGCTCGACCGGGTGGCGCCCGTGGTAGATGTGGAGGTCGGACCCGCACACCGCGGTCGCCTCCACCCGCACGATGACGTCGTCGGCCGCGAGCAGCTCGGGCTCGGGGCGCTCCTCGACGCGGACCTCGCCGGGCCGCTGGAAGGTCACGGCCAGCACCGCGGGAACGCTACTAGTCGGTGCGAGCCTGGCCCGTGGGCGGAAAGCCGAGCTCGGGGTAGCTGCGCTCCATGACCGTGCGGACGGCGTCCAGCTGCAGCGCCAGGAAGGCCGGGTCGGTGCCCTCGGTCAGCGTTCCCCCGAAGATCGTGGTGTGGTACGCCTCGGCGTCTTCCCAGTAGGCCATCCACATCGAGGCGCGCAGTTTGGTGGCCGCGAAGCTCTCGGTCCAGTCCGGCTGGGGATTCGGCCGCCCGAACGAGTCGCGCCAGACGCCGGCCAGGATGGTGTTCTCGGCCAGGCGTTGCGCGCCGGGGGCGTCCGATTCGTACGTGCTCGCGACCTCGACCTGGTCGATCGTCAGCGGGTGCCACAGCGAGGCCCCGATCCGCTCGGGCGGCGGCTGGTGCACCGCCATCGTGTCCATGTCGAGGCCCGTGTAGCGGTCCACCACGTCCTCCGCGACGCCGTAGTTCCAGTTCGAGAAGAAGTTCCAGTCGGACTTGCCCAGGCGGGCCACGTCCTCCACCGCGATCTCCGAGGCCAGGCCGTCGGCGGTGCGGTAGCCGAACGGGCGCGACCAGTCGGCCTTGGCCGCGTCCAGCTGGTAGTAGCCGAAGAAGACGTTGAACCAGTGGGAGGCGGGGTTGGTGTAGAGGCCGAGCCGGTCGGCGCCCTGGGCCTGGCCCACGCAGGCCACGGTGTTGAACACGAACGGCGGGAGGTCGGCGAACAGGCGGCGCTTGGCCAGCGCCCCCGACCGGCTCACCTCGCGGTCCTCCTCCGTCACGAAGATCCGCAGCACCGCTGGGGTGCACAGCTGGGAGCGGCCGAAGCGCTCGTCGATCACCAGCGGCTCCTGCACCGCCGAGCTGCCCCCGACCTGGCCCACGCCGGGGCTGAAGCGCAGCAGGACGTCGTCGTCGGCGTCGATCACGGCGTGCCAGTCGTGCGCGAGCGGCGGGCGGACCTTGAGGTGGCCGCCGGCCCGCACCTCGCCCGCGAAGGCGTCCACCCCCAGCTCCAGGCTGACGTCGAGGTGCTCGCCGGCGTGTCGGACCGCGTGGGGCGGCGACTGGGGGCGGAACACCGAGCTGAACAGCTCGCGGTCGTGGAAGGCGATCGCCACCCGCACGGCGCCGTCCAGCGACGGCATCGAGCAGCGCAGCTCCAGCCCGTGGCCGAGGTCGAGGACATGCTCGTCGCCGGCGCCGGCCATCAGGCGGCCAGCTTCCGCGCTTGGCGCTCGGGCGCGATCCGGACCACGTTCCAGGCCAGCCCGACGCGCTCGAGCAGCCGGATCAGCAGGCCGGACACGTCGAGCTCGTACCAGCGCAGCCCGTGCACCGCCGACCGCGGGAACGCGTGGTGGTTGTGGTGCCAGGACTCGCCCAGCGACGGCAGCGCGAGCCAGGCCAGGTTGGTCGAGCGGTCGGCGGTGCGGAAGCGGCGGCGCCCGGCGAAGTGCCCGAGGGAGTTGACGCTGAAGATCACGTGGTGGAACAGGAACAGGCGGACGAGGCCGCCCCAGACCAGGCCCGTGAGGCCGCCGCGCAGCGTGCCCGAGAGCGCCCAGCCGGCGCCGAACGGGATGGCCAGCGAGAGGAGTGTGAGCGGCACGAACGCCCCGTCGATGAGGCGCATTCCCGGGTCCTCCAACAGCTCAGGGGCGTGGCGCCGGGCGTCCGCCCGGCCCTGGTGGCGAAACAGCCAGCCGGCGTGGGCGTGCCACAGCGAGCGCAGCGCCGAGTGCGGGCCGTGGGGCGAGTGCGGGTCCCCGGGGCCGTCGGCGTGGCCGTGGTGGACGCGATGGTCGGCCACCCAGTCGATGACCGAGCCCTGCATGGCCATGGAGCCCAGCACGGCCAGCCCGTACTCGACGGCCCGGTAGGTGCCGAACGCCCGGTGGGCGAGCAGGCGATGGAAGCCGACGGTGATCCCAGGCGCGACCAGGACGTACATGGCGGCCAGGAGGACGAGGTCCGTCGCGCTCACCGCCCGGTTCCACAGCAGGCCTGCGGCCAGGCCCACCCCGGCCAGCGGGACCGTGAGGACCACCAGGTGGGCGGCGACCTTCCCGGCGGTCAGCGGAGGACGGGCCACCTGGCCGGCGTCAGACGTGCGAGTCGACGGCCCGGGGGCTGGCGGCGAGCTCCTCGAAGACCGCGCGGCCCGCTTCCAGGTCCGAGTGGTTCTGGACGAACTCCAGGCGGCCGTCTCGCCAGCGGCCGATACCGCCGTAGCGGAACGGCACGGGGGTGTGGCTGCTGGCCCCGCTCACGCTCTGCACGACGATCGCGAAGGTCCAGGGCTCGCGCACCTCCACGTCCTCGATCTCGACCGACGAGTCGGGGAAGGCCTCCAGCCACTCTTGGAAGAACCGGCGCAGGCCGTCGTGCCCCCGGTACTCCCCCACGCCGGCCAGGCCGAAGGGCGTCATGTCCCACAGGGCGTCCTCGTGGAAGTACCTCAGCAACTGGTCGAAGCGCCGGTCGTTCCACGCCGCGAAGCCCTTTCGCGTCAGGTCCGCCAGATCCATGCGAATCACAAGGTACCGTGCAGCCCGTGCGAGTCGCGACCTGGAACGTCAACTCGGTCAAGCAGCGTGTGCCAAGACTCCTTCCGTGGTTGGACGAGCGGCGGCCGGACGTCGTCTGCCTGCAGGAGACCAAGCTCGCCGACGACGCGTTCCGCGACCTGCTCGGCCAGGAGCTCGCGAAGCGGGACTATGCCGTCGCAGCTCATGGCGAGGCGACGTGGAACGGGGTAGCCGTCCTCTCGCGCGTCGGGCTCGACGACGTGCTGGTCGGACTCGGGGACGACGCGCCCGGCTTCCCGGGCCCCGAGGCACGAGCGGTGTCCGCTACGTGCGGCGGGATCCGGGTGGTCTCGGTGTACGTGCCGAACGGGCGTGTTCCGGACTCCGAGCACTACCGCTACAAGCTCGCCTGGCTGGCAGCGCTGCGGGAGATGGTCGCGGCCGGCCCAGAGGCGACACTCGTCTGCGGCGACTTCAACATCGCGCCGACCGACGACGACGTGTTCGACCCCGACGCTTACGTCGGGGAGACCCACGTCACGCCGCCCGAGCGCGAGGCGCTGGCGGAGCTCCAGGCACTAGGCCTGCATGACGTGGTGCGAGACCGCTGGCCCGGCGAGCGCGTGTTCACCTACTGGGACTACCGCGCGGGCATGTTCCACCAGGACCTCGGTATGCGGATCGACCTGGTGCTGGCGAGCGCGCCGATCGCCCGCCGCGTCCGGGCGGCATGGGTCGACCGGCAGGCCCGCAAGGGGAGCGGGCCAAGCGATCATGCGCCGGTGATCGTCGACCTCGACGAGGCACCGGACGGGGACATCGGACCGGTCGTGCCCCCGCCGTCCCGGCCGGTTCGCAAGCGCAGCGCCGTCAAGCTGCCGCAGTCGCCCTGACGCCGCGGTCGTCACGGCCGGCCGTCAGGTGCTTTCTTGGGGTAGCAACGACTTCAGCCCCCGGACACGAAAGGTGGCCCCACCATGCGCGCCACAGTCATGCACGGCGCCGGCGACGTCCGTATCGAGAACGTCCCCGATGCCCGCCCGATCGAGCCAACCGACGCGCTCGTCGTCGTCAGCCGCGGCTGCATCTGCGGCAGCGATCTCTGGCCGTACAAGACGATGGAGCACAGCGACACCGGCCGCCGAATGGGACACGAGGCCATCGGCGTCGTCGAGGCCATCGGCGCCGACGTCCGCACGATGAAAGCTGGCGACGTCGTCGTCATGCCGTTCGCGTACTCCGACGGCACGTGCGTCTTCTGCCGCGAGGGGCTGCACACATCGTGCATCCACGGAGGGTTCTTCGGCGCGGGTGATGGCGACGGCGCACAGGCCGAAGCGGTTCGTGTGCCCCAGGCAGACGGAACGCTCGTCGTCCTGCCGGTCGGCGCCGACGACGTGCTGACGCCGTCGCTCCTCACCCTGTCAGACGTGATGGGGACGGGCCATCATGCGGCCGTCGCCGCCGAAGTGGGGCCTGGAAAGGCGGTGGCCGTCGTCGGTGACGGCGCCGTCGGCCTGTGCGGCGTGATCGCCGCCCGGCGCCTGGGCGCCGAGCAGATCATCATCCTCGGCCGCCATCCCGAGCGCATTGCGCTGGCGAGAGAGTTCGGCGCGACCGACGTCGTAAGCGAGCGAGGCGACGAGGCGGTCGAGCGCGTACGCGAGCTCACAGACGGCCTTGGCGTCCACTCCGTCCTCGAATGCGTCGGGCTCGAGCAATCGATGCTCACGGCGATCGGCATCACCCGTGCGGGTGGGGCAGTCGGTCGCGTCGGCGTTCCCCAGGACGAGACGATGCCGGCGTCGCAGCCGGCGTTCTACAGCAACATCACGGTGGGCGGCGGCCCTGCGCCGGTCCGAGCCTACATCGAGGAGCTTCTGCCAGACATCCTCGACGGCCGGATCGAACCGGGCCGGGTCTTCGACCGGGCCGTGCGCCTCGACGAGGTGCCCGACGGCTACCGCGCGATGAACGACCGGGAAGCGATCAAGGTCATGGTCGAGCCGTGAGCCGCCGCGCCCCGGTGCTGGCGATCATCCTCAGTCGCTGAGTCCCGTCACGTGGGGCGAGCACGTCACCGACGAGAAGTACCGTGTCGCGCCCGCGTCAACCGGTGATTGCGAGCCTCGGGTCTCACGCTCCCGTGGGGGCGGCTGCCCGCCACTTGGCGAAGCCGACGGCGGGCTCGACCACGTGTCCGTCGTAGGTCCGTTCGAGCGGTCGCTTCCACTCTGAGAGCCGGTCGTGTCGCACTGCGATATAGAAGGCTCGCGGGGCGATCGGCGTCACGAGGAGGTCGTAGCGGTCTCGCGTCCCGTTCAGGAGGGTCTGTATCTGAGGCCAGTAGTTCTGCATGATCAACACGGGCCGCCACTTGGTCACCTCGTCGGGGACGAACTTCCCGAACATGGTGCCCGCTATCTGTCGCCTGGCGATCGCCGGTGACGTGAGCCCGAACACGTCGAGGACCGTCCGAGGTCGCGCGTAGTAGCCGATGCGACCTGCGACCCCGATTGCATAGAGGTCCCGCGGTTCACCCCGCTCGCGGAGCAACCTACCCAGGTTGTCGAGGACGGGCTCGCGAAATCTCTGCACGACGACGCCTGGGTCGGGCTCCAGGAGGAGGCCCGTGAGAGACCAGGCTGCGACCGCCAGGGCGATGCCCACGCCGGACGTCGTCGCCCGGCGCAAGACGACGACCGCGCCGCTCGCCAGGCATGCCAGCGCCACGGGCAGATACGGCTGCAGCAGCCTGCCGTACGGCATCCAGTCTCCCCTGCTGGCCACGGCGATTGCGAGCCCGAACGCGGTGGCGACGAGGGGACCCGTGTAGGGGCCCGGCTGGAGCCGTCGACGGATCGCGCCGCCTAGGACAAGGGCGGCCAGCGTCGCGACTGCGAACACCAACCAGCTCGCGCCCAACGAGCTCTGGACGTAGTGCCAGCCTGGCGTGAGCGACCGATGCAGGCTCTCGACGGGCCCCACATCGAGGTCTCGCTTGGCGGTGACCGAGTTCGGTATCCACGCGCCGTAGTAGGCGTGCTCCCAAAGCTTCGCCCCGGCGATCACGGCGAGGACCGGGGGCGGCAGGCGTGAGGGCGAGCGTCAGCTTTTCTCCGGCACGGGCGCGCTGCCACACGTACACGAC